>JASLCM010000209.1 GCA_030151845.1 Bacteroides sp. | reverse complement strand
GTTCAGCAACGCTCCAGAAAACCTTATCACCTCCTTTTAGGCTAGGGATTACCTCACTTACACTCGTCCCCTCTAAGAAATAGTCTTGTGGAAACCCTTTCCAGTTGTAATTGGCAATAAGATGGAGATATCTCTTCTTGTTGCTGGATAGAAGCTCTACTTGAAAACTTTTAACCCGCTCAATCTCATTTCTATTTCCATCGGGAAAGTAAGCGTTATCCTCTAATGGTGCACTCGATTCACCTCCGAGAATAGCTTCTCTACTATAGATGAAATTTTGATTCTCATCGAAAACTAGAACTTTTAAATTTTTAATATCCTCCTCTTGAGGATTTCCAGAACGAACCTGAGCCAGATTTAATTCATCGGTAGAAATACCCATAGAAAGGTGTAAGACTCCCTCTTTCTGTGAGAGAGACTCTACGGTATCTGTTGTACATCCAGCTAAAGCTAGAAGACTAACGAGTAAACTAATATATATATTCTTTCTCATTTTAATCTTGGTGTTTTTTAAGGATGATTAGCTACTTTATACACGTCAAAGACACAGCGAACAGTTGCTGTTTGCATATAATTACTATACTCATTGGTTCTAAAATTATAGGTTAAATAGGTTTGAGCTGTCCAATAGTAAAAACCTTGGAGTAGCTTTTTAACAGCGCTAGTTGGCGCAGCTTGAATATCATCAATCAATTTTAATTCGGCTGCTGTAGGAATTCTCCATTTACCTTTGTATTTAAAGACTTTATGAATCTGGCGTTCTCTTTGATATCCATCTCTATCCAAATAGTGCTCTGTATATATTCCATCCATTCCATACTCTCCTTCAAAATATTCAGCACAATGTTTCTCTGCAGAGGCTGAAGAGTTATATTTAAGCTGCTGACTTTCTTGATAGTATGTCTCCTTATAAGGTTCTCTATTTTCGAAAAAGGACGAGTTTGGTCCATATCCTGAAGGGTATGGTCGGTAGACCCACAGTGGCGAGTTACTATAATCTTGAAGCGTATTAGAGGGAGTCATCCCATGCTGAGAAGCAATAATAAAATCAGGAGAGATTATTTGGTTACTCTGAGCGTCTTTTCTTGTATCTCCATTATGGTCAGTTGGATCACCAATCAGTTCATTTGATTCATTAACTACTGTAGTAACTCTAAAGAACACATCATTGGTTTGTTCTCCGGAACCAAAAGGGTTATGGTATCTAAAGTCGGCATACGGCTCTGAGTATTCAGTAACAAATCCTGGCGATTTATTACCTGTAATGTATTTTGGAGGGTATTGGGTAGCAATAACCTTCTCCTGAAGATTAGTTCCTTGTTGTTTTACTGTAAACTCAATGTAAAGGGGAACATAATTATTCGGAATTCTCGAATTTATCTGTATGTTCTTTCGACTTGGATCTGTTGTATTATCTATTAAGCTTATACCTTGAAACCCCGTACTGTGGTCATAGCCAACAAGTTCTTCATCCATATATATTTCAACAATAGACCCATTATCTACTGCTTTAAATAACCTTCCATCTTCGTAATACTCGTACCAGGTCTTATCAATAGTTAGTTCCTCAAGAGGAAGATCCGAAAGGTATTCCACCTCAATGCTCTCGATGTTGGGCATAATGGGTCTCTCATTCTTAACTACTAAGTAATGGGCACTCTGAAGATCACCCACTACCTCAACCTCATTCCAGGGCTCTACACCAATCGATGCAGTTAGCTCCAAAGGAGTTTGCTCATCTTCACTCCCCAACGTGTTGATACTGGTAACCACATCGTACAAATGATTTCTCTGGAAACGATAGAGGTTTCTTTTCTCTTCATTACTCATGCCTGGAAGTGGTAATCTATAGTTTACCGGTACTGTATAATAGTAGGGCCTAGCTGGTTGATTACCCGATTTTAAATTAACCTTTACAAGAAGGGTAGGGGCATCTTCTCTGGCTGCAGACCAATCTCTTTCAAAAGAGTAGAAAGGAACCGAGAGTGCTAAGAACTCGTTGTTCTTTGTCTTATCATTCACCATTCCTGGATAAGAGAGTTTCTCTACAGGAGCATACGCTGTTTTATCTAACTCTTCTTTTGTAGCTGCATAGGGAGTACCAGAAAGAAGTGAGGTCTTTGTTGTATAGTTTATCAAACGAACCTCAGGCATACCTACCATCTCATAGGGAACCTCTACACCATTCTCTAGCTCACGAACTGCCACCTCTTTTATACGAAGTCTGATTTTAGCAGCTGCACGCTTGAGTGAAAGAGTTGCTTGGGGTTTGTAACTATCTTCATCGTCACAAATAATTGGACCTCTATGAATCTCTCCATCCAGTAAAAAATTAGGATGAGGAGTTTGAGGAGTATTAATTGTATTGTAGGTCAAAATACGTTGCTGTAGCTCTTCTAAGGATTGAACCCCATTTAAAGCTTCATTCGCATTGGCTACAGCTACTATCTTGAAATTTTTATCCTCATAAGCGAGTGAGCGTTCTGGATTGAGGCGAATACGGAGAGTGTTCTCTTCTTGGGTTATTGCCTCAGAGTCAACATGCCACGCTAACTCAGCGTTTAAGTTAAAGAAGAACAGGTCGATTTTATCTATCTTATTCTCATTGAGACTGCTATTGTCAAAATCGCCAGGCTCCGTAAGCTCCTGTTTGGTTAATTTATTGTTTTTTATCTCTAAGTTTATATCGATCGCTTTTTCGCCTCTAGTTAAAGCTCCCTGATTGACAGATGTATCATCTGCAATACAAGAACTAATTAGGCCAATAGCTGCCAATAATAGGATATATCGTATCTGTTTCATCTTACTCTACTTGTTTAAAGACATATCTGTTTTTTCTACCAATCTCCTCCCAATCTGATTGATTCAGTAAGGGGATCTCCTTTCCATCTACTGTGATATACAACTCTGTATATTGTGTTGTATAGTTGTACTCCTGTGTTGGAACAACATAGAATGCGTAATACTTACTAGCTGTTGCAATTCCAAAGGTTCCACTAACCTCATCGGAAGCTAAATCCGATTCAGGTACATCCTCTACAGCAAAAAAGAGGCTATTAGTCACCGAGGAGTGCCACAGTGCACCTGCAGGCGACTCCAGTTTAAACCTCACTTTAGCTTTTGTTTGCTGAGGGAGGTTTACTACACCCTCTAAAGCTTCAGCTTGAACATTGATGTGGTACTTTGGGAGAGCAAAATCAAGTTCGGAGTCGACTTTCCTCCAAGGAAGTACCTGCATGGTAACCTCCATCTCTTTAGCTGTTGCCTTGACCTGTGCTACCAGTTGGTAGTGGTGATTTCTATAGATGTTATAGTCGGGTTGTACCTCATTATCTTCCTCTTTCCCTCTCGCAAAACTCAAGTAGTTCTCTTTGCTAGCATCACCATTGGAAACAAGTGGGATAAGGTGCTTTCTTCCATTCTTAAAGGTTACTTGCAGGTAATGAATCTGCTGAGAGTTCTCTTTGTTCCATACCTCTGCTGTTTTAAAAATAGCCTCTGGAAGATAAATGCTATACTGTGTGCCTTGGACCACACGCAAATTACGACTCTTGCCTTTTGTCTTTCCCTCTTCTGTAGGCAAGGCCTTCATGGAGTACTCATTCACTCCATTTACTAGAGCAACCTCTTTAATAAAGTCGGCTGGAACACCTAGAAGACTGAGGTCGACTTTCGCAACAACACGTTCCAGGTAAACTCTATCTTGGTTGTCAGGAAGGAAAGGGCGAGGAGCCTCTTCTGTTCCACCTCCCTCTATGGTTTGATTAAGGTAGATAGCCGACATAGGAAAACCTTTCTCTTGAGTTGCAGTAGTAAACAACTCCTCGGGTAAGGTTACTAGCCGATTGATATATTTTTCTACATCTCCTTTATGAGAGATGGCTTGAAGCTCATTCATGGGGACGTTGGCTAAAAAGAAGAAATCTCTTTTCCCAGGTTTCATCTCTACTTGAAAAGTCTTGTTTTCGTTCTCAACAGGTATTCCTTCTTCAAAGTACTTGCATACCAGGTCCCCTGATTCTGTGTCGAATACAAGCATAGCCAAGTCATGAACCCGATCTTCAAAGTCCTCTTGATCTTTATTAAAAGAAGCATGAGATCCTTGTGAACGAGTTACAGACAGGTAGACAGTCTGCATGGGCTCTTCAGCAAACTCTTCATCTGCAACATTACAAGCCTGCATTACGAAGAAGAGGGTTAATAAAACCATCAACTCCAAGCGATGTCTGTTTATAGGGTGTATTAAAAATCTCATTGTATCTATTATCTAGTAACCGCAACTGGTTTAATTAAAACTCAATTTCATAGCTATGAACCTCCCAACCGTTTACAAAAACCTCACAAGCATAGTAAGTTCCACAGTCGGCACATTTATCCTTCAATCTTAAGTTAATGATGAAGTCATTTTCACAAGCTAGATTAATATTGTTAGTGATTGTATTTAGAAGAATACTACCAATAAGGTCTCCTCTAAATGCGATCTCTTCTGTTTTTTTATTGGTAATTACCAATTCATTGTTATAGCCTAAAGCTAAATCTAAAGTCACAAACTCTTTTTCCACACGCAGGGGTGTGTATGATGTCCTTCCCGAATAGGTTAGGGAAGGGGTGTTTAAAGGCATAGTTCCATCTATACGCATAGTACCATTGGCCGAAGATAGACGAATGTCAAAATCTTCTGGTTTAGCTTTTTTTACCGATTCATCGATGTCAATGATTACTGTAACTCGGTTGGTCACCTCGCGCAAATTAATGGAGACATCTTTGTATACTGATCCATACTTAGCTGGGTCTGGTAAGTGAATTCTCTTGCTCTCTCCCTGCCAAAGTGTTTTGTTATCGAGCGATACAGCTCTGTTTTGATCTGCTTTTAAAGCAAATAAAACCTCTCTCTTCGTGGTAATCCCCTCTTTAAAAGAAGAGATAGAGAAGAGGTTTTCTTCTAGGTTTACCCATCCAATGAAGGAGTAATATCCATCACTAACAGGCACAAGAACCTTGAAATCTTGGTCGAGTGAAACCTCTTTTTTACTCTCGATAGTAACGAGATGATCGTTCTCATCGAAGGCAAAAAGGTGTAACGAAGACACTTTCCCTAGATAAGTAGAATCTACATCACAGGGAGTCATCGTGTAGAAGTTTACATATACTCCTTGCTCACACGCCTCCATGTCCTCATAAATAATGCTGTTGCAACTAGTGAGTAAGGTTCCTAATACAAGTATAAGTTTGATTATGTTGTTTCGTAAATTCATTGTTCTAGAGATATGTTATCGTTTTTAATTAGTAGATACGAAGGGACATTCAACCCTTCGTACCTTTGGTTGTATCAATTAGATACCTAGTTCTAATTCGTAAGAGTGAACCTCCCATGGAATTACACTCATTTCCACACTCATCCAAGTCTCCTTTACAGTTAGAGGATCCTCTGGATCAATTGGATTCACAGGCTCATCTGGATCTGGTTGATTTGGATTGTTAGGATCTTTTGGTTTAGGATCTGGGTTGTGTGGGTATTTTGGATTGTTAGGATCTTTTGGATCTGTAGGAACTAGTGGGTTCCAGTTAGTACCAATGTTCTTAAACCCTTTAATTTGCACATGGTAAATGTGGTTTCTTAAAACAGGAGAGTTTAACCATCCTGGCACCTTATCTGGGTTAACCCAGGCATAGTACAACACTTTACCATTTATGTATCTTGCCACTTTTTGACCTTCAACACCATTTGTTTCTACATTCTGTGCATTTTCTTTGCTAGCGTAGAACTGTCCGTTAGCACCTAAATAGAAGTCTGTTCCTTCTGTATAAGAGGTTCCATCGGCCATAACTGCTGGCGTGAATTTTGCTCTAACAAGAACATAAGGCGTATTTCCTTTTCTATAACCTGTTGCAGATTGATCTGCACCGTATTGGTGTACTGTAGGCAATAAGAATTTACCATTAATGCTATTCTCTGTAAGGTTTAGTGAGCTTAATACCTCTTCCTTACTTGTTCCCTCTGCCAGAGCAGCATAAGAAGATAGTTTAGCAGTAGCTGTACCACTTATACCCTCTGTTCTGTAATCTTCCATCAAACCAGAGTAGTCGTACTTATCGGCAGCCTCTGTGTGGTAATTCTCACCAGTAGAGATGAAATCGAAAGCTGGAGTTTTAAAATCGGCTTTTTGTTGTACATACAAACTGTTTTCTCCTTGAGCCAACACCCATCTAATGTCTGAAATCTTACCAATCACCTTATCGTCATTTCCTTTAATTTCAAACTCATCTTTAAGTGTTGTAACCATAACACGAGCAACTGCACGCTGTACAGTGATCTTAGC
>JASLCM010000085.1 GCA_030151845.1 Bacteroides sp. | reverse complement strand
ACAAATAAAAACCTCTTTAATCGATGATTTTATTTTTCTTTTCTAATTATTTTAAGCATATTTGTATCTATTAAAGAAAAACCTTAAACAAAAAGAACTTAGTAGAAAGAAAAAGAAAGACTCTCTGCAAAAAAGAGAGTTTGTTGCCATGAATTACATCAAACGAAGAATCTACATACTACGACAGCGATTACTCCAAACTCGCGTCCCCCTTACTACACCACCCGCGCAAGCCAAGCGCAAAAGAACACAAAGTCCCACACAGGGATTAGAAGCAGACCTTAAATCGACAACTCAGTTGTAATACATATCCCCCTCTAGGGGTTTAATCTTTAATTTAATCACAATGAAAAAAACACATTTTAGTTTACTAACTCTTGCACTCGCATTAAGCACACTGTTTACAGCTTGCTCCAACTCGGACGATGAGGGCTTTACCTACCGAAGCGAGAACAAAATGCAGTTTAACTACACAAAAACATCCAACTACTTTACAATCTGCTCCAACGGTGAGTGGCAAATTGAATCTTCTGATACTTGGTTGGAGGTAGATAAACCTTCGGGTAGAGGAAACGGGGTTACCGCCGACACCATTTTTGTAACCACAAAGCACAACACAGGAGAACAGCGAGAAGGTTTATTAACGATTCACTCTAACCAAGGAGATCTTCCCATACGAATCTTTCAAGAGGCTGGCTTTATTCTTCTTCAAAGGGCTAAGTTAGTGGGTTCTATGAACATCCATCAAGAGATTGAGAATGCTAGAATTGTCATTCCTTATAAAAAAGGTCCTGTTGGAGAGAGTATTCAATTTACTACTACCGTAAAAGGAGAAGCTGCTTCAGGAATAGAGGTGCCTCCTCTATCGATCGAAATTACAGCAGATGAAGGTGAAATTCATCTCCCAATCGTGGGTACCCCCCACACCTTAGGTGAGGTTGAGTTCGAGATTGAGTCCACTTTTGAAGCAACGAACCCTATCTCACTAAAGGCCAAGGTTACCACAGGTATTCTTTACGAGCAAAAATTCAACCTTATGGTTTGGGGAGGCGATTGTGTTGCCGATAAAAAAGGAATCAAAGGAAACTTTTTAGATACCGATAATGGAAAAGTAGAAGATAAAAACAGCACTCCCAAAGAGTGTACTCCAGGAAGTGACGGCAGCAACGACCTAACCTCTACTATGGCTCCTGCCTATCGTGCAGCCAGAGGCTTTACGGGCTGGAGTGGCAAACGCATCTATGAACGTCCGGGTTACGTAAAAATAAGCACAGGTAGTAGTACCGATGGACACATCATCTCTCCTACCTTTAAAGAGATGGGGGTAACAGATACAGAGGTTACAATCACCTTCAAGGTATCACAATACTACCAAGACAACGACGGAGTTGTGGAAATATCGGCTCTTAATGGCGGTAAAACTTCTGTTCAATCGTTCGAAATGAAGCCAGGAAGTGCTCGTACTTGGGAGGTGGTGAGCCTCAAAGTTACTGATGCAACAGAAAAAACTCAAATCAAAATTGCAGCCCAACCTATGAAAAATAGAAGGTTCTGTTTTGATGATTTTATTATATCACAAACAAAATAACAAAAGCGTATGAAAAAAAACAACAACGCAAAGAAAAAAGGTTTGCAGGTGAGTCTACTCCTCATCTGTCTCCTTTGCAGCTCTCTTACTAGCACCTCTGCTAGCGAGCCTATCGAACTAAAAAAAGAAACGGACCTCTGGGGAGTTCTTACCGATGAGAACAACCAGCCGATACAGGGAGTTGTGGTGAGTGATGGTTTTAGCTCGGTACAAACCGATGCGAAGGGTGTATACCAACTTAAACGAAACCCACAAGCAGACCATGTTTTTTACTCTACCCCTGCAACCTGCAAAGTTGAGGTTGTTCATGAGAACAATAGTTTAGCAAAATTCTATCGGGAGCTAAAAGAGGATCAAGAACGCTACGATTTTCAACTGGAAAGATTACCTGCTGTAGAAAATAAATTTACACTCTTCTCCATTGGTGATCCACAAGTAAAAGATGAAAAAGAGGCCAACCGATTCAGGGAGGATATTGTAAAGGATATGCATCAGAGTCTGAAAGAGACCAAGTCTCCACACTATGCTTTAGTTATGGGCGATTTAATGCACATTGATCCCCTTGTTTTTCCCTCTATGAAACAGGCGATTGGCGAGATAGGCGTTCCTACCTTTCTAACCATTGGTAACCACGATAAACTCAAAGGAGCAACGAAAGAGGAACCAAGAAATGCAACACTTTACCAGCAGCATTTTGGTCCGCGTAACTACTCTTTCAACCGAGGAAAGGTACACTTTATAGCTATGGACAACATCATCTATGCCAACGAAAAATCGTACCGAGGTGGATTTACCGATGAGCAGGTGGAGTGGTTAAAAGGCGATTTGAGCTTTGTACCCAAGGACAACCTCATTATTCTTTTCTACCACATTCCACTGCGAAACCACAAATACAACAACCGAAAAGAGGTTCTTGAGCTTTTAGAGGGATTTGCAGAGGTGCATTTAATGTCGGGTCATACGCACTACACAGAAAACTTCACCATAACCTCCCCCATTAAAGCCTACGAACACGTTCATAGTGCAGCTTGTGGAGCTTGGTGGTGGTCTGTAGTTAATGGAGATGGCACACCTAACGGTTACGCAGTTTATGAGATCGATGGCAACAAAATGCGAAACTGGTACTATAAATCGGCTAAATTCGATAAAAGTCACCAGATGCGACTCTACCGCGGAAACGCTAAGTTTGGGGGTGAACACGGCTATTTTACGTTTGGAGAAGAGGAAGATCTCCTTATTGCCAATGTATGGAATGCAGATCCCAATTGGAAAATAGAGATCTACGAAAATGGGGTGAAACAAGGAGAGATGAAGCCTTGGAAAGCTAAAACAGATGCTTGGGCACAAGGTTTTCACATAGGCGTAGTGGGCAGAAAAGAGGCAAATTATAGTCAGCCTGCCAAACACCTCTTCATTCACAAGCTAAACAATCCCAAAGCGGAGGTTCTCGTTGTAGCCACCGACCCTTTTGGGAACAGATACATGGAGAATAAAATAACAACAGACTTAGAAACCGCTGGTCAATATAAATAGTTCAGAATAAAAAGTTTCAGCGTAAAGGGAGGGTTGCATTGGCGAATGCAGCCCTCCCTTTAATGGATCCCTTTCCAACCCCCAATCCCACTTGTAAGAGAGAGAGTCGCTCGCCACCCTATTGTTTGGAAACGATTTACATACAACACCTAAGGAGTTGGTTTCAAACAGTAAAAGAGGAAGCTAACCGAAATAACTATACAAAAGTGTAGCTCTTGAGCACCCTTTCCCTCTCTCCTCACGATATAACGACTTATGACCTCTCTCTTTTTAAGAGAGAGATAAAGCAAGAGAGTTTCATTCAACTCCTTCAACCGATTACTACTTGAAAGAGAGATTGTAACAAAATTGTAACCGATAGGAAATTGAGATGTCACATAAAGAAACTATTTTTGCTCTTGTAAAATTTAATAACTCGTTAGTCTGTCAATAAAGAGGATACTCATTTCAATAAATTAGATTAACAGCTAAAAAACGGTCCTCTTTATTGTTGTGTACTAGGAAGGAGTCAGCCTCGAGCGGAGGTTGGCTCCTTTTTTAATCTCTCCTTTTGGATTTTCACATAAGAGGAGTTGCTTTGGAATAATGGCTATGAGATCAAGAACTCAGAATTTACACGTATCCCAATGGATGAAAAAGAGCTAGAGGGTAAAGCACGTGAAGAGGTTGAGAAGTTGATTGAGCGTTTGGAAGACAATGAAGATGTGCAGGCTGTTTACATAACCCTAAAGCCTAGTAATTCCGAAGAAGAAGCGTAAAATGAAATATTGTCATACACCAAAAGGTACATGTAGCACAAGGATTGAGGTAGACATACCAAAAGCTGGGATCACTTGCAAAAGCAGAGAGGAAGATCAAAAAGATTATCTTTGTATAACGAATAAAGGCCATGCAAGATTCTCAAATGTTACTCAAGTAAGTTCGCTTAATTTTACCAGAAGAGTTCCTTACTGATTCCTTTTGAGTTTAACGCTAAAGGCCTTGATCGATCAAAAGCCGAATAAGCTTCAAAAAAGAGGCTCCATAACTCTTAATACAACACGAAAAGATTTAAGTCTGCTTTCCACTTGTTTACAGCAGTTGGCTTGTCGTATGAGTGCGGTATTCTTAATACATACACTGCAGTTAGACAAATGCGAAACTTCAGCTTATTCTTTAGCAAGGTTTTCTAGATAACTTTAGAGAGCAGTTCATGCCTTTTGTTGGCAGATAACTAAACGAAAAGCTTTTACTTCGTATTTTCATACTACGACCAACTTCCCTCCTCTTGTTTGTATTGGGTCTGATTGTACAAGTTGAGTGGTGGAAGAAGCTTTGCGTACAATTCCAACAGAAAGCGATTTTTATGCATGCTTAAATGATAAATTACTCTTCTATCATTTGTCGATAAGATCTGTTACTTTTAGGCCCCCTCTTAAAAAAGAAGAATCACCTAGAGATAGAGTGTTTAACCTAAGAAAAAGAGCACAACCCCTATCAATAGAAGGATGAGCAAGATAAAAAGAAACAGCTCTAAAAGAAGAGAAAGACAACCAAAAAGCCCATTAAAAGCACCACGAACCGCCCCCCAGAGTCGGCGTCCGTTTTTAGCATTTACCATTCCAACAATGGCACCTATCACTAATACCCACAGAAGTATCGACATTTCTCTCCGTTTTAGCTCTAAAATTAATCTTATTTTTTAGTAAACTCAATCGCTCCTAAAAATAGCTCTTTTTATTGAACTATTCCAACTCAACCTTTGCATAGCTCGCACAAACTAAACTTTAGATCGATT
>JASLCM010000117.1 GCA_030151845.1 Bacteroides sp. | reverse complement strand
CTCAATTCTCGATAATAACATACGACTCGGAAGACCATATTTTAAATACAGGAAACGGGTTTTTTGTCTCTGATGACGGAATAGGACTTTCTGACTTTGGGCTATTTAAAAATGCTCATCGCGCTGTTGTAGTTCTTAGTGACGGCAAAAAGTTAGCTGTTAAAACCATTTTAGGGGCAGACGAACTTTACGATTTGGTGAAGTTTAAAGTAGAGCCCAATAAAAAAGGATTTTCTTTTTTAGAGATTATGGAAGAGGGCTTGGAAATAGGTAAGAAGGCATACCTGCTTCCATATGCCACTTCAAAGAATAGATTGCCAATAGAGGGCGTTGTTTCAAAAAGAGACACTATACAAGGGCAGTATCTGTATTATACACTAAAGTTGGCTTTTAGTGATAAACTTATTAGTTGTCCTTTACTTTCAAATGATGGAAAGGTTATAGGTATGGCTCAGCGGTCACACACGAATGATACAGATGTATGTTACGCAATGAGTGCAAACTATGCAAATGAGTTATCAATAAATGCACTCTCTTTAGGAAATGAATCTTTGCAAGCCATAAAGATTAAAAAGGCATTACCTAAGTTGGAAGATGAAGCTTTAGTCTTTTTATATCTTGCCTCAAACCAACTAAGCAAGGAACAGTATGGCGAATTGCTTACAGATTTTATTGAAGCTTTTCCAACAAGCAGTGAAGGGTATTTAAAACGTGCGGCTTATGTTATGGCAACACAAGAAGATGAAGCTCGGTTTAAAAAAGCAGAACAAGATATAAAGGAGGCCATTAGGGTAGCAAATGAATCGCATGATATTTATTACAATGTAGCTAAGCAGATCTACAATTACTTGTTGAATAATAAACCCTCGGAGGAGTTTAACTGGACATTTGAACAAGCTCAAAAATACATTGAAGCAGCGATTAAACAGCAAGAAGAACCAATCTACTTACAGTTGTTGGGGGATATCTTTTTTGCAAAACAGGAGTATAAAGAGGCCTATGAGCTCTACCTTCAGGTAAATAAAACTCCCCTGGTCTCTTCACACTCTTTTTATAGTGCAGCTAAGGCAAAAGAGTTTGTAGGAGATGATCCCAAACAAGTGGTAGCTTTACTGGATAGCTGTATAGCTCGGTGTGTACAACCCATTTTAGCAGAAGATGCCCCTTATTTATTAGAACGAGCCAATGCAAAGAGCTCTATAAAGAACTTTAGAGGAGCATTAGCAGATTATGATGCTTACTTTTTTGCTGTAAATGGAAAAGTGAATGATTATTTTTACTATTATAGAGAACAAGCAGCAGTAGGTGCGAAACAGTATGAAAGGGCTTTGAATGATATTAAGAAAGCAATAGAGTTGGCTCCTGATGACTTGATTTATCAAGCAGAGCAAGCAGTTCTTTTTTTAAAGATAGGTAAAAATGAAGAAGCTTTAAAAGCGTTGAACACCTTAATAGAGCAAGAACCATCTTATGCAGAAGGGTACCGCTTAAAAGGTGTTGCACTCCTTCAATTGAAGAGGGAAAGTGAAGCTTGCGAGGCACTCACAAAAGCTAAAGAGTTGGGCGATCCCTTGGTTGAACAGTTGATAAAGAGACATTGTAAATAAATATACCTTTTAAAACCACTAAACTATGAGAAAAGTTATTTCATCAAAAAATGCTCCAAAAGCCATAGGTCCATATAGCCAAGCTATAGAGGTAAAAGGATTAGTCTTTGTATCTGGGCAATTGCCCATCCAGCCAGAAAATGGAGAGATGCCAGAGGGAGTAGAAGAGCAAACAAAGCAATCCCTTGAAAATGTAAAGGCCATATTAGCAGAGGCAGGTTTGTCTATGAATCATGTAATAAAGACAACTGTTTACTTAAACAATATGGCTCTGTTCTCAGCAATGAATAAGGTCTATGAAACCTATTTCATAGACACTTATCCTGCTCGTTCAGCATTTGCAGTGAAGGAGCTACCTAAGGGAGCCCTTGTTGAGGTTGACTGCATTGCTGCTCGATAACAAATCTGCCACAATGAAAGTACTTCCTCCTATAAAGATTAAATCTTCTGGGAGGGAGTTTTTTAGGGCTGCACTAACAGCAGCATGAACCGTAGAATAAGGAGTTCCTTTTAGCCCACTCTCATGAGCTAACACTAGTAATGTATCGACAGGTAGTGCACGCTCTATTTGAGCCTGAGTGAAATAGTAAACAGCATTAGGAGGTAGTAGGCTTAATACACCTTTAATATCTTTGTCGTTTACTGCACCAAAAACAATATGAAGCGTATTATACTTTTCAGTCTTTAACTGTTCTACAATTTCTGTAACCCCTGCAACATTATGCCCCGTATCACAAATAATTTTTGGATTTTTTGCTAAGATTTCCCATCTGCCCCGAAGTCCCGTTAATTCTATTACTTTATTAAATCCATCTCTTACATCCTTCTCTTTAAATGTCACACCTAACCTTTGAAGAACTTTAAGTGCATGAAGGATTGTGTTGGTGTTTTTTTGCTGACAGTATCCTCCTAGTTCACCTTTTAGGTCTTTCTATGGGATACTTTGATAGAGCCATGCTCCATCTTCTCTCGAAGCAGAAGTTAAAAGTTTTTGCTCATTGGCATAGCAAATAGGGGCATTTAACTGTTTACTTTTCTTTTGGAAAACAGCTTTAATCTCATCATCAACTTCTCCTATAATAATTGGAGTTTCTTTTTTTATTATACCCGCTTTCTCTCCTGCAATCTTCTCTCTTGAATCTCCAAGAAACTGTATGTGATCCAAACTGATATTAGTTATAATAGAGAGTAAAGGGGAGATGATATTTGTACAATCCAATCGTCCGCCTAAACCCACCTCAATAATAGCTATATCTACCTCTTGAGTCGAAAAATAGTGGAAAGCAAGAGCTGTCGTTAATTCAAAAAAGGAGGGGTGAAGAGGCTCAAAAAATGTGGAATGCTTCTGAATAAAATCAATCACAAACTCTTCAGAAATGGGAGTGCCATTTACTCTAATTCGTTCCCTAAAGTCCACTAGGTGAGGAGAAGTATAAAGCCCTACTTTATACCCGGCACATTGCAGAATAGCGGCTAGGGTATGCGAACAAGAACCTTTTCCATTCGTCCCTCCAATATGTATAGTTTTAAAATTTGTATGTGGATGATTAAAATATTGATCCAATAAAAGTGTATTTTCTAAGCCAGATTTATAGGCTTTACTACCTATTTTTTGAAACATGGGAGTAGAGGAAAATAAATAGTCAACAGCCTCTTTATAAGTCATTTTAATAGAACTTTAATGAGTTTTTTTATTAAGTTTGTTAATAGGGTCAACGAAGCAAGAACATGATAGATCTTCTTCGTACTTTACAAATATCAACAATAAAAATGAGATAGTATGGGAACAAAGAAAAATTTTGTATTAGACACAAATGTAATTCTGCACGATTACAACTGTTTAAATAATTTCGAAGAGAATGATATCTATCTTCCTATTGTTGTGCTAGAGGAGTTAGATCGTTTTAAGAAAGGAAACGAGCAGATTAATTTTAATGCTCGTGAGTTTGTTCGTCAGTTGGATAACTTACCTGCAAATGTTCCTTTGGAGGAAGGGGTACCTCTTGGAGAAGGTCTTGGTAAGCTGTTTATAGTACTTACTACCGATAAGTTAGAAGCTCCCTTAGTAAAAGAGTCCTTTTCATCAAACAAGCCAGATCATAAGATCTTGATGGTTGTTGAAGACTTGCAGCATAAATATCCTAAGATGCAAAATATTTTGGTGACAAAAGATGTAAATCTTAGAATGAAAGCACGTTCCTTGAATTTGAAATGTGAAGACTATTTCAATGATAAAGTGAAGAATATAGACTATTTCTCTCGTGAACATGAAGTTTATGAGCAGATCGATCCAAGTTTAATAGATGCTATCTATTCAAATCGGGAGGGGGTTCCTGTTTCCAGCTTAGTTTTGGAGAAAAACTTAAGCCCCAATGCTTGTTTTGTGTTGAAGAGTGATAAGAACAGTGTTTTAGCACGATATAACCCTTTTGCAGAGGTTATCCAAAAAGTGAGTAAAAGAAGACATTATGGCATAGAACCTCGTAATGCAGAGCAAGCCTTTGCCTTTGAAGTATTAGATGACCCAGCCATTAAGCTTGTTGCATTAACAGGAAAGGCAGGTACAGGAAAGACCTTACTGGCATTGGCAGCAGCCTTATCTCAAGTGGCCGACTATAAACAGATTTTATTAGCACGTCCTATTGTTGCTCTCTCTAATAAAGACATAGGCTTCTTACCAGGAGATGCTACCGAAAAAGTAAGACCTTACATGCAGCCTCTTTTTGATAATCTTAATGTTATAAAAAGACAATTCTCTTCCTCATCGGGCGATTCAACTCGACTTGATGATATGTTAAAGAGTCAGCAACTAGTCATTGAGGCATTGGCTTTTATTCGGGGACGTAGCCTTCATGAAACCTATTGTATTATCGATGAGGCTCAGAACTTAACTCCACACGAGGTTAAGACCATAATAACCCGAGCCGGTGAAGGTACAAAAATAATTTTCACTGGAGATATACAACAGATTGATCAACCTTACTTAGACAGTCAGTCTAACGGATTAGTTTATATGATTGATAAAATGAAAGAGCAAAACTTATTTGCTCATGTTAATTTAATAAAAGGAGAACGTAGTGAGCTAAGTGAGTTAGCAAGTAACCTCCTTTAAAAAGTTAAGAAAGCCTCAATAAAAATTTTATTGAGGCTTTCTTATGCAGTACTAGCTTTAATCTTTAGATTTTTTCTAGATAAAAAGATAGGCTTTGTAACTGAGGTCTTATTTTTTCTTGAACTTGATGTTTGTGATAAGAATTGCAGAAAGAATGAGTAGAACACCAAACCATTGTAAGGCTTTTACCTCTTCTTGCAAAATGAAATAAGAAGAGAGAACAGCAACAGGTAGTTCTGCAGCACTTAAAATAGATCCCATAGATACACCAACTTTTGGTATACCAATGGCAAAAAATAGGGGGGGAATAACAGCTCCTAGAAGAGCAAGGACAACTCCCCATTTTAATAAGCCACCACTAAAAAGAACTCCACTAATTAAAAAAGTAGGAGGGAAGATGATCCAAGTTGTAATCATTGATCCCGTCATGATTAATGCACTTTTCTTCGTGTCGGTATATTCATTTCCCACTCGTCCGCTAGTTAGGAGGAACATCGCATAGGAAAAAGCAGCTAGTAGTCCAAAGAGCACTCCTTTTGTATTTAGGGTAAGGGAGTCGTTTAAGATACCTCCAGCAAAGAGTGTTCCTATAAAGACGATAGCTGCAGCTAATAGCTGTATTTTATGTGGGCGTTTTTTAAACATAACCCATTCTATTAACATACTAATCCAGATGTATTGCATCAAAAGAATAATAGCAATAGAGGCAGGTATATAGCTAACCGACTGATAGTAGAATATACCAACAAGACCTGTAAAAGATCCAGCCACTACAACTTTCCATTTAGGAGTGACCCCTTTGTTTGAGTTCTGCTCCGTCTCCTTTTTAAGAGAGGTTACTCCAAAAAACTTATTCTGTACGAAATAGATCATCCATAAAAAAAGAAATCCAAAAAAGGTTTGCGAACCCGTAATCTCCCCAACAACAAATCCTTCCCCATATGCGGTTTTTACAATAGTAGATAAAACCCCAAAGCTACACGCTCCTAGAAAAACTAAAATACCACCTTTTAATTTCTTATTCATCATAAATTTTTAAATGCAAAAGTACAAGAATATCCTTTGTTAGGCAAAGTGATTAAAATCTATTCACATTAAATAATCTAAAAGTAAAGCCAATTGCACATAATTAACTTGAATTATAGCTATACCCAGTAAGAATCAGTCTATTACTAGGTTTTTTGGTGGATTTTTGTTATATTATATCTTCTTAAAAAGAGAATATGATAAAAATTTTATACATCCATAGTTTATCCTCATCCGGAGCTTCAAATACAGTAAATAATTTACGGGCACAACTGCCCGAAG
>JASLCM010000115.1 GCA_030151845.1 Bacteroides sp. | reverse complement strand
TGGCTATGCTAGAGCCCACTCTTAGTATTTTAGATGAGACCGACTCAGGACTTGATATTGATGCTTTGCGTGTAGTTGCCAATGGTGTAAACAAACTGAGAAGTCCAGAGCGTAGTGCTATTGTTATTACACACTATCAAAGACTCCTTGATTATATAAAGCCAGACGTTGTTCATGTATTGTATGAAGGACAAATTGTGAAAACAGCTGGTCCCGAGCTAGCTTTAGAATTGGAAGAGAGAGGATACGATTGGATAAAGAAAGAAAAGGAAGAGTAACCATGAAGGTAGAAAAACAATATATAGAATTATATAGTGAGGCTTTGGATATGCTGAACAAACATAGTGCAGCTCCTTTGAATGCACTTCGTTCAGCAGCTTTCTCCAGCTTCAAAAAGATTGGGCTACCTACAAGAAAAGATGAGAGGTATAAATACACAGATGTAGCAAAATACTTTGAACCAAATTATGGTTTAAATTTAAACAGACTATCAATTCCCGCAAATCCTCAAGAGGTTTTTAAATGTGATGTACCAGATTTAGATACTGTTTTAGCCTTTCTTGTAAATGATGCCTTTTATGATAAAGTAGAGGGGTTATCCTCTCTTCCCGAGGGAGTCATCCTGTGTGGCTTAAAGGAAGCAGGTGAAAAGTACCCAGAATTAGTTAGTCAGTATTATGGAAAGCTAGCTAAAAGTGAAACAGATGGAGTAACTGCTTTTAATACGATGTTTGCTCAAGATGGTGTGTTTTTCTATGTTCCAAAGAATGTAGTAGTAGAACAACCCATTCAATTGATAAATATATTGAGAGCAGATGTTGACTTAATGGCTAACCGAAGAATTCTCATCGTATTGGAAGAGGGAGCACAAGCAAAATTCTTAGTATGCAACCATGCAGTAGACCAGGTTAATTTTTTAACAACTCAAGTTACTGAGATTTTTGCTGCTGCCAACACCCACTTTGATCTTTATGAATTAGAGGGAACACATAACCAAACAGTAAAATTCCAGAACAACTATGTCCGCCAGGAGAGAGATAGTAACGTACTTGTGAATAATCTGACACTTTATAATGGAGTTTCAAGAACACATACAGAAACAGCCCTTGTTGGAGAGGGTGCCGAAGCACATGTGAATGGAATGGCTATATTAGATAAGCAGCAACATGTAGATAACAGCTCTATCATTGACCATAAAGTTCCTCACTGCCAAAGCAATGAACTGTTTAAATATGTATTGGATGATCACGCAGTAGGAGTCTTTACAGGTTTGGTACTTGTTAGACCAGATGCACAACATACACTATCTGAGCAAACAAATAGAAACTTATGTTTAACACCCGATGCAAGAATGTATACACGTCCGCAGTTAGAAATCTATGCAGATGATGTACGTTGTAGTCATGGTGCAACAGTAGGTCAGTTGGATGAAGAGGCCTTATTCTATATGAGAACTCGAGGAATAGCAGCACATGAAGCGAAACTTCTTTTGATGTTTGCCTTTGTGAATGAAGTTATTGATACGATTCGGATAGAGCCACTGAAGGAGAGATTACATACTTTAGTTGAGAAAAGATTTCGTGGAGAGTTAAGTAAGTGTACAGGCTGTGCTAAATGTCGTTAAGAGAAATGAGCTATGAATGAAAAGATTAGGGCTGACTTTCCTATACTTAGTCGTTTGGTTCACAACAAGCCACTTGTTTACTTAGACAATGGTGCAACTACTCAAAAACCTGCATGTGTTGTTCAAAGTATAGTAGATAGCTACTATAAGACCAATGCAAATGTTCATAGAGGAGTACACTACTTGTCTCAGCAATCTACAGAGTTGCATGAGCACTCAAGAAAGGTGGTTCAAAAGTTTATTAATGCAGAATTCAGTAAAGAGGTTCTTTTCACCAGAGGAACCACAGAATCTATAAACTTAGTGGCTAGCACTTTCGCCAGGCGATTTATGAAGCCTGGTGATGAGGTTATTGTCTCAGAGATGGAGCATCATAGCAACATTGTTCCCTGGCAGCTATTAGAGAGTCAAGGAATCAAGGTGCAGGTAGTACCTATCAATGATGCAGGAGAGTTAATAATGGAGAAATACCAATCACTCTTCTCACCTAAGACAAAGCTGGTAAGCTTAGCACATGTATCTAATGTGTTAGGTACCATTAACCCTGTTCAGGAGATTATCCGTATTGCGCACGAGCAGAACGTTCCAGTTATGCTAGATGGCGCACAAGCTGTTCCACACATGAAGGTTGATGTGCAAGAGTTGGATGTCGACTTTTATGTATTCTCTGGTCATAAAGTGTATGGTCCAACTGGGGTTGGCGTTCTTTATGGTAAAGAAAAGTGGCTGAATGAACTTCCTCCCTATCAAGGGGGTGGTGAGATGATACAGCAAGTAAGCTTTAAAGGAACAACCTTTAATGAACTACCTTATAAATTTGAAGCAGGGACACCAGATTATGTTGGTACTACAGCCTTAGCAGTTGCATTAGAGTATTTGTTAGGCATTGGAATGGATGAAGTAGCAAGACATGAAGATGAATTAACAAAATATGCTACAGAACGACTACAGGAGATTCCAAACTTACATATTTATGGAACAGCTAAAGCGAAAAGCTCTGTGCTCTCCTTTTTAGTAAATGGAATTCATCATTTTGATATGGGTACAATCTTAGACCATCTCGGCATTGCAGTTCGGACAGGCCACCACTGTGCTCAACCACTGATGCATCGATTGGGAATAGAAGGTACAGTGAGAGCCTCTATAGGAATTTATAATACAAAAGAAGATATAGACAAACTAATTGATGGGATTCATCGCGTCATAACAATGTTTAGTTAGAACGTTCAATTGAGAAATAAAACTCTTCAAAAGGTTAAACGGATTAAATATTATACAGTTATTGAAAGAGTTCGGTACAAAGCCGAACTCTTTCTTTTTTTATAGGGGTTTTATTTCTGTTGAACTCTAAATACCCATTAAAACATTTAATGAAGGCTTTTGGTTATTAAGTGTTTATCTATGAATAAGTTGTATCTCAACAAAGATCCTTAAAAAAATCCACTATTGCTTGATCAAGATAGTGCACTTTTGGGGACTTTATTTTGTGAGTAAAACCTAAAATTCTTACTTTTAAAGCATATAACCCTAAATCTTATAGTTATGGATACTTTACTCTTTTGGATCGTACCAGTAGCCTCTCTTTTGGCTTTGCTCTTTGCTTACCATTTTTATCGTCAGATGCTAAAAGAGAGTGAGGGGACAACAGATATGATAAGAATAGCAGAAGCCGTTCGTAGCGGTGCCTCTTCCTATTTAAAACAACAGTATCGAGTTGTTGCCTATGTCTTTATACTTTTAGCTATCTTATTAGGTATTATGGCATTGGGATTTAACCTACAAAATGGTTGGGTACCTATAGCCTTTCTTACAGGAGGTTTCTTTTCAGGGCTAGCTGGTTATTTAGGAATGAAGACAGCCACTCATGCATCTGCAAGGACAGCTAATGCCTGTAAGAGATCATTAAATTCTGGTTTAAAAATAGCTTTTAGAAGTGGAGCTGTTATGGGATTAGTTGTTGTAGGCTTAGGACTCTTTGATATCTCTTTTTGGTATATTTTGTTACAAGCTGTTATTCCTGTAGACCTTCTTGAACCTACTCATAAGTTAAGTTTAATTACAACCACCATGTTAACTTTCGGTATGGGAGCTAGTACACAAGCTCTGTTTGCAAGGGTAGGTGGAGGGATATATACAAAGGCGGCTGATGTAGGAGCAGATTTAGTAGGTAAAATAGAAGCAGGGATCCCCGAAGATGACCCGAGAAACCCAGCTACTATAGCAGATAATGTAGGAGATAATGTGGGAGATGTAGCAGGTATGGGGGCAGATCTCTATGAGTCTTACTGCGGATCAATTTTAGCAACAGCAGCTTTGGGAGCAGCTGCTTTTATGCAAACTGGTGATGTTTCAATGCAACTGAAAGCTGTGATAGCCCCAATGATAGTAGCAGCTATTGGTATTTTAGTCTCCATCTTAGGTATCTTTTTAGTTCGAACAAAAGAGGAGGCTACCATGAAAGATCTTTTAAAATCTCTCTCTTTTGGAGTAAATACAAGTGCCACTCTTGTGGCTATATTTAGTTTTGCTATATTTTATGTGCTGGGAATACAAAACTGGTTAGGAATTAGTTGTTCTGTTATAACAGGTTTATTCGTAGGTATAATCATCGGTCAGTCTACAGAATACTACACTTCCCATGCCTATAAGCCTACACGAAAAATAGGTGAAAATAGTCAAACAGGTCCAGCAACTGTGATTATTTCGGGAGTTGGTGTTGGAATGATATCTACTGCTCTCCCTATTTTAGCTGTCGTCTTAGGAATAATTTTCTCTTACCTCTTTGCTGCAGGTTTTGATATGCAGAACATGTCTATGGGATTGTATGGAATAGGAATATCTGCTGTTGGTATGTTATCAACCCTAGGAATAACTCTAGCTACCGATGCCTATGGACCAATAGCAGATAATGCTGGAGGAAATGCACAAATGGCAAATTTAGGAGAGGAAGTACGTGCACGAACAGATGCATTAGATGCACTAGGAAACACTACAGCAGCAACAGGTAAAGGGTTTGCTATAGGTTCTGCTGCTTTAACAGGATTAGCTTTGCTCGCTTCTTATGTAGAAGAGTTAAGAATAGGATTGGCCCGATTAGGAGCAACCGAACTTGTTTTTTCAAATGGAGAGAGTATCGCATTGAATAAAGCGTCATTCATGGACTTTATGGCTTATTATGAGGTAACCTTGATGAATCCTACGGTATTGGCTGGAGTTTTTATTGGAGGAATGATGGCTTTTCTTTTCTGTGGGTTAACGATGAATGCAGTAGGTCGAGCAGCATCTCTTATGGTTAATGAAGTTAGGAGACAGTTTAAAGAGATCAAAGGGATTCTTACAGGGCAAACCGATCCAGACTATGAGAAGTGTGTAGAGATAGCGACTAAAGGAGCACAAAAAGAGATGGTTTTGCCCTCAATATTGGCCATAGCTGCTCCTATTATAACTGGAGTATTCTTAGGAGTTGCAGGTGTCTTTGGCCTTCTTGTGGGAAGTCTTAGCTCAGGATTCGTTCTCGCTATTTTTATGGCAAATGCAGGTGGAGCCTGGGATAATGCAAAAAAATACATAGAAGAAGGCAATTTTGGAGGAAAAGGGAGTCCGGCTCATGAAGCAGCCATTGTTGGTGATACGGTAGGTGATCCCTTTAAAGACACCTCAGGGCCAAGCTTAAATATATTAATAAAGTTAATGAGTATGGTCTCTATTGTGATGGCAGGACTTACAGTAGCTTGGAGCTTTTTATAAAAATTTACATATTATCAAAAAAAGGATGTGCAATTGCGCATCCTTTTTTTAGGCTAAAGCGTTATCTTTGCATGAATTATAGAAATAGCGATGTTACTGAAGAACATACATAAAGATTTAATAGAAGCTGGCTGTGATGAGGCGGGAAGAGGCTGTTTGGCCGGACCAGTATATGCAGCAGCAGTTATTTTACCATCTACTTTTAACAATGAGCTTTTAAATGACTCTAAAAAACTTTCCCAAAAGCAACGCGATGAACTTCGCTTAGTCATTGAAAAAGAGGCAGTAAGTTGGGCTGTTGGTATTGTATCTGTGCGTGAAATTGAAAAGATAAATATATTAAAAGCCTCTTTTCTTGCTATGCACCGAGCTATAGCTCGCTTAAAAGTCACTCCAGAGTTTCTTTTAATAGATGGAAATAGATTCACCCCTTATAAGACAATTCCTTACCAAACCCTAGTAAAAGGAGATGCGACCTATCTGTCAATAGCAGCAGCATCCATTCTAGCTAAAACACACCGTGATGAGTATATGAGAAAGCTAGGAGAAGAGTTTCCTATGTATGAGTGGCACTCAAACAAAGGGTATCCAACAAAGAGGCATCGCGCAGCAATTCAAGAGTTTGGACCTTGTATACATCACCGAAACACCTTTAACTTATTGGGGAGTAAACAGCTGCCTATTCCCTTTAGCTAAGGTAGGTGTTGTTTTATTATTTAATTTTAAATGAGTCTAAATAAGCTGCATAATAGAGGCTTTTTTATACCTTTGTAAGCAGCATAATAAAAGTATAAATTAATAATTTACAAATAGATAGAAAAATGAAAAAGAAAGCACTTTTAGTTATCCTAGATGGCTGGGGTATAGGTAAGAAAGATAAAGCAGATGTGATTTATAATACACCAACCCCTTATTGGGATTATTTGGTTGAAAACTATCCAAACTCACAACTACAAGCCAGTGGAGAAAACGTTGGTTTGCCAGAAGGCCAAATGGGAAACTCAGAGGTTGGACACTTAAATATAGGTGCTGGTAGAATTGTTTACCAAGACTTGGTAAAGATTAATCGCGCCTGCGCAGATAATTCTATTCTTAACAATCCAGAGATAATTTCAGCATTTAAATATGCAAAAGAGAGTGGAAAAAAGATGCATTTCATGGGGTTAACCTCAGACGGAGGGGTGCATAGCTCGCTAGATCATCTTTTCAAGTTATGTGATATAGCCAAAGCGTATGACTTAGAGAAAACCTTTATTCACTGCTTTATGGATGGTAGAGATACAGATCCTAAGAGTGGGAAGGGCTTTCTTGAGAAAATAGAACAACATACAGCTAAATCTACCGGTGAGATAGCTACAGTTATAGGACGTTACTATGCGATGGATCGTGATAAAAGATGGGAACGTGTAAAGGAGTCTTATGACCTGCTTGTAAAAGGAGAAGGTACAGCCTCTACAGATCTGTTAAAATCAGTTGAGGAATCATACAACGAAGGTGTTACCGATGAATTTATTAAACCCATTGTAAACAGTAAGGTGGATGGTCGAATAGAAGAAGGAGATGTTGTTATCTTCTTTAACTTTAGAAACGATAGAGCAAAGGAGTTAACTATTGTACTGACACAGGAGGATATGCCAGATTATGACATGCACACTATTCCTAACTTGCATTACTGTACAATGACTCCTTATGACGCTTCATTTAAAGGGCTACACATTCTCTTTGATAAGGATAATGTTGTTAACACCTTGGGAGAATTCCTATCTAGCCAAGGAAAAACTCAGCTTCACATGGCAGAGACGGAGAAGTATGCACACGTAACCTTTTTCTTCAATGGAGGACGTGAAAAACCATTTGAAGGTGAAGATCGTATTCTTGTTCCCTCTCCAAAGGTTGCGACATACGACTTAAAGCCAGAGATGAGTGCCTATGAGGTAAAAGATAAGCTTGTTGATGCTATCGGCCAGGAGAAATACGATTTCATAGTTGTTAACTATGCTAACGGAGACATGGTAGGTCATACAGGGGTTTACGAAGCTATTCAAAAAGCTGTAGTGGCAGTAGATGCCTGTTTGAAAGAGACTATCGAAGCAGCAAAGAAACATGGTTATGAAGCAATTATTATTGCCGATCATGGTAATGCAGATAATGCAGTTAATACCGATAACTCTCCCAATACTGCACACTCATTGAATCCTGTTCCTTGTGTTTATGTAACAGAGAAGAAAGAGGCTACTGTAGAGAATGGAATTCTGGCAGATGTAGCTCCTACTATTCTATCTTTGCTAGATCTTGAAGCACCTACAGAGATGACAGGTAAAGTTTTGACAAAATAAGAAGTTTATAATGTATGCCTCTAGCTATAATGCTAGGGGCAAACTGTTTTATAGATATGATACAAATTGATGATGTAATAATCTCCTTAGATGTTTTTAAAGAAAAATTTATTTGCGACATAAAGGCATGCAAAGGGGCTTGTTGTGTGGATGGAGATGCAGGTGCTCCCCTTGAAAAAGAGGAGGTTAAGAAGCTTGAGGAGGTTCTTCCTGCTCTATGGAATGATTTATCGAGCGCTGCAAAGAAAGTTATTAAAGAAGAGGGAGTTGCCTATACAGATATGGATGGAGATCTCGTTACTTCACTCGTTAATGGAAGAGACTGTGTCTTTACTTGTTATGAGCCAGATGGAACCTGTATTTGTGCCGTAGAAAAAGCCTATCGAGAAGGTAAAACCGATTTCTATAAACCGATTTCTTGTCATCTATACCCTATTCGAGTGGTACAACTTGGAGAGTACCAAGGGCTGAACTACCATCGCTGGGGTGTTTGCAAGGCGGCAGTGGCGTTAGGAAAGCGTGAAGGGGTTCCCGTATATAAGTTTTTGAAAGAACCTTTAATAAGAAAATTTGGTCAGGTGTGGTATGATGAGCTGGAGCGTTCAGAGGTTGAATTGCGTGACAATGGATATTTAGATTGATTCAATTCACCGAAAAGATAGAAGCAAAGAGATGAAGCTCTCGGAGTATTTTACTGAAATGCTCCGAGAGCTTTTTTTAATCAAATAGCTCCTTGAGAACTTCTACCGATTTTAATTCAGGAAAACCAGGTATATGTATGGTGTAGAAATCGATAATAACCTCTAAAATTCTTCTTCTATCCTCTCTACCCATTTTAAAGAGGTGCATTGTGTTGTAATTTAATCGTTCTAATGTTTTAATTTGTTTCGCTTCGTGCTCTTTAAGGTAAGAACCGTGAGAGAGGGGTTTGCTATTTGTAAATGAAGCTTCAATCAAATCAAAGAATGCACCTTCCTGGTACGATTCTGTATTGGGATAAATACCAACAAATCTAGAGAGCTGAATTAAAAAGACCAGGTGAAAGTTTGCAAAACCAGAAGAGGCTTTATCTAACCAAAGAAGAGAAGTAAAGATAAACTGAAACAGTGGAGTGTTTTGTTCATACTCTTTTATGGAAGCTGCTAGAAATTCAGCTAAGAAAAGAGTAATGCTAGACTTAACAGGGTGGTAGGGAATAGAAGTTAAGTGTTCAAAGATTCTCCCCTCAGTAATCCTGGGGAGCCCTTTCTTATACTCTTTTATTTCCAGCTCTAATAGTGTCATTGGTTGAAAGAGCATTCGCTTAATTTTTCCTTTCTTAGATTTACTCACTGAGGTGATGTAGGAAATTCTTCCTTTTTTGAAT
>JASLCM010000273.1 GCA_030151845.1 Bacteroides sp. | reverse complement strand
AAAAAAATGGGACTTATATTCTAAGTCCCATTTTTAATACTTCTTCATATAGTAAGCTTCGCTACTCGATAGAAACCGCTTTCATTTTTTCTCTACCATAAAATGTAGGGAAGTAATAAAGTTCCACCTTTGCAGGGTTCAACCGATAGGTTCCACTGTAACGAGGTAATAAAGAAAGAACTACTCGGTGTTTTCCAGCCGAAAGCTTTCGGTAGAAAATAACCACTCGATCTTTGTAATACTCCCTATGAGACTCTTCTCCCCAACGAGGCATTATACCAAATTGCTCCTCGTATGAGCAGCCTGCAGGTATAGGAATCTCTAAACTAAGGTAGTCGGCATCGGAATCGAGCTGTAATTCGACCTCTAAGTTAACAGACTTACCTGCCTCTAATTGTTCTTGTTTCTCCTTATTTTTCACAAAAGAACTGCTCACTGTAAAACCTGCCGACACCTCTTTGGGGTTACTCACCCATTTCTCTTGGTAGAGAGAGAGGAAGAGAGGAAGATTTCCTTTGCGTTGTATCTTAAAGTTATTTGTATCGAAAACCTGTTGGTAAGGGAATCGATGAATCTCCTCTCCATTGATTATGACTCCTGCCGCTTCAACAGCAGGTTTTTCTTGAAGTAAGCTGGGTAATAAAGCCTTCATAACAGATATAGCCTCTAGCGGACTGTTCCAAAAGTTTTTGCTTCTCTTTTCAAAGAAATAGTTTCTGGCCGACTCTTCTACCTCTCTATTGGCTCCTATGGCTATTAAGGTTTGATACACTAGTAAGGAGTTTTCCAACTCATTGGTTAGAGGTAGGCAGTAAAAGCGAGCCTCATTTTCATTGGATGGCCAGTAGGTCGACCCTAATAAGTTCTTTTTAGCGTAGCTCAACAGCTCGGCTTCGTCTACCCTCAAGGCCATTCCCAACTTGGCTTGAGCGTAAAAACGTAAAAGTTTATCGGTGAGCTTCTCTCTCTTTTCGGGTGAGGCTAGTATTTCATAACGGTTCACCACCTCTATCTTACTGTTGAGTTGGTAACCTGTAACCAACATTCGAAGCAGGTTACTTTTAACCGGCTGTTTAGTGCCTACAAGATAATCCAGCGAAGCGATCCCTTTATTAAGCTCTTTTTCTAAAGCACCACTCAACTCCAAGGTTGAGACTGGTATACGATAGCCCGCCTTACCCGCTGCAACCAGAGCCTCTACCACCCTATTGGTTATCCAAGCCTCGGTAGGTCTCTCTTTCCACCAACCCCATAATCCCTCGCTATTTCTATTTCCAACCAACTTACGAATGGCTTTCTCCACCTGTTTATCTTCTGAGAAAGACTTCCCTTGCAGTTGATAAATTGCCTTTTTAGCTAACCACGCGTCGACTTGATTGGCCAACTGGTCGTTATTTTCAAATTCATAGGCTAGCACACGGTCGATATCTGCTAAGAAAAGATCCAAACTCGACTGATAAATGGATAGGTGGGTACCTCCTAAAGCGGGATTGGTCTCAAAAGTATGCACCTCTTGATCACGGATAAGTTTAAACTCACCCTGTTTCTCTACTACGCCTTGTTCATACAGAGGAATAGTGTGCATTTCACCATCTTTAAAACCTGTTTCACTCTCCAGGGAGTAACTCACTTGCAAGCTATCTCCATCTTTGGCTACCAAGGGTATATAATCGGTATGCGCTTGGGTGAGCTTCACCTCGGGAAGTGAGTACTCCTTCTCTCCCACCCGATAAACTCGTTGAACAGTTAGTGAATCTCCTAAATAGTTCACCACTCTACCAACTCCTTTAGCCTCGTCTCCTCTCACTAAGTAGCGGGGCAATGATAAACGGGCGGCTACTGCTTTAAAAGAGTTAATAATGAGCTGTTCATTATCTATTGCTTTTCTCTTTCCAACAGCTATAAAGTTGGCATTCCAACTGGTAATGTCATCGGGGTAGGTGAATGTAAAAGAGGCTTTACCCTCGCTGTCGGTCTTTAGCATTGGCTGCCAAAAAGCATCGTCGTGGAAATTTCTGCGGAGCGACAGACTCTGACTCCCCTGCTCTTCGTCGACCATGCCTCTCTTTTTCGTAGTTATGAGAACAACGCCATTTATGCCACGTTCTCCATAGAGTGCTTTTGCTTGGTCTCCTTTTAGCACCTCTATCGATTCTATTTCATCCTCGGGTAGATTCACCTTTCCCTCTTGGGGCAAACCATCTACGATATAGAGTGGAGTCGCAGCCGACTTTTCACTATCTCCAGCAATCAGCATAGTCTCCTCTTGAACAATAGGCAGAGCTTGAACTCCTGCCACCCGACTTATCGCTTTATTGCTCTTGGCGTATCCCATGGTTACGACCTCTTCGAGTAACTCGTCTTGCGGTTTTAAACAAACCACATAGTGATAGCCCACCGAAGCTCTTACCTTTTCATTGATATAACCCAAGTAGTTCACTGATATCTTTCCTCGCTTTTGGTGAAAAGAGAGAGAGAAAAATCCCTCCTCATCGGTAACAGTTCCTTCATTTGCTCCCTCTATCTCTACAGAAGCTCCGGATAGAGGAGCTCCATCTTCGTCTACCACCACCCCTGTTACTATCTTGGCCTCTTTATTCTTTGCAGAGAAGTTCCCATAGGTCCCGGCAACCATCACCTGCATATCTCCTGTAGCATAACGTGGTGTACGAATCGCGTCCATGTTTATTTTTAAGGATTGGAAGAATAAGGTGTAGGCCTCATTTATAGCCAAAGCTTTAGAAGGCATTGGTTTAGCCTCTTTCAAAGAGAGGTAATTCATCCCTTTTTCCTGAAGATCTACTGTAAAATGGGAAGCAACCCCTTGATCATAAATCAAATAGACATCCAATTCTCCTTGTGGCAGACCTGCAAAATGAGCGGTTCGTCCATAGAAAAGGTAGCTCTTCTGCCCCTCCTCTTTGGGAACAAGATAGATTAAAACTGGAGATGCTTTTCCATTATCC
>JASLCM010000095.1 GCA_030151845.1 Bacteroides sp. | reverse complement strand
TGAAGCGTATGGTAAATAAGAAAACACTTAGGAGATATCGTGTCGATAGCATCTACAACAAAATCATAAGAGGCTTCATCTAAAAGCTCGGTGATACGCTCATCTTTTAAATAAAGGGTGTGACAGACTAACTCTAACTCCGGATTTATTTTTTTCAAACGGTTACCAACCAACTTTGTCTTATACTCTCCCACAGTGTCTGAAAGTGCAGGTAACTGCCTATTGATATTACTTGGTTGAACAACATCTGCGTCTACAAGAGTCATTTTCCCTACTCCAGCTCTACAAATTAATTCGGCAGCATAAGCTCCCACCCCTCCAAGTCCAGCTATCAATACATGAGCATTCTGAAGCCGTTCCATCTTTTCCACACCCAATAGAAGCTCTGTTCTAGCTTTCCAATTCATCTCTAATTCTTATTAAATATTGATCTTATTTTATTCCACAGGCAAAGATAATGTTTTGGTTTATGAAGGTACCTGGGTTCAGAAAAAGAAATTAACTCTTTTGGATCTCCATACTGATCGGGATAAATAACCATTAAGCTATGAGAGGAAAAGCTTTTTGCTATCTGCTGGGGAAGTTTCTCAAAATCGGGATTATAAGAGATAGAACCTCTCCTTGCACCCACAATAACTAAAAGATGGTCGTAGTTGATTTTTCCTTCGAGCGCTAATAACTCCTCCCATGTTTCTAAAGTTGAGTACTCTACTCGCATGGATTTATAGTATTTGTTTATATAGCCCTTGATGTAGGTCTCTGTTTCAGGGTGAGTGTAATATAAAAGTTTACAACCTAACTGGGTTCCCATCCTGCACAATCTCTCTACCCATTTGTAGAATCCAGGTTCATATTGCGCTTTACTAGGTACAACCACCACCACTCTTCTTAGGGTATTCACAGGCATTGTACTCTTTACAATGATTAATTGCTTGTTTGTAGCTTTCAACAAGCTAGTTGTTAACCCACCTAGAAAAGAGTCTACAATATTTGCCTTCTGGTGTAAGCCTATCACGACCTCAGAAACATCATTCTCTTTAATTGTATGTACTATTCCTGAAACTATATTCAAGTCAAATCGAGAGACTGTTTCCATCTTTACATCGGCGGCTGCTGCTACTTGTGCTGCTCGCTCTAAGTTCTGCTTTCCTTGAGCAACTGAGGTCTCACCGGATGTATCATTGTCATATACAACACTTAAACCCAGTAAGCCCTCTTTTGCTTTTACTTCTTGCATTAAAAGAGCCATGTTTACTAGGTTTTCAATCGTTTCAGGATTGGCTACAGGTATTAATATCTTCTCCTTCTCTTTTTTATCTTCTGTAGAGACCTCATCTAAATTCTCTAATAGTGTAATCTTTCTGGCAGCACGCTCGGTATAAATAGAGCTAATTATACAGGTAAATAAAATCATTACTACTGTACCATTGAGAACGTCATCGTTTAGGAGTGCTACTCCTGGTGCTATCTCTATCTTATTACCAACCAAAACAGCTGCTAATGTTGCTGCAGCTTGTGCATTACTCAACCCAAACATCATGGTTCTCTCGTTTTTATGCATTCCATATGTTTTTTGAGTTATCCAGGCAGCTAGCCACTTAGATAGCGTTGCAACAACTGTCATTACAACCGCCACCTTAAGTGTTTCTCCACCGTGAAAAAGAGATCGAACATCTATAATCATCCCTACACCTATCAAGAAGTAAGGAATAAAAAGTGCATTTCCTACAAACTCTATCCGATTCATAAGTGGAGAGAGTTTAGGAACCAGCCGGTTAAGTACAAGTCCCACCATAAATGCTCCAAGAATACCCTCTAAACCTGCTAACTGAAGGAGTCCGCCACCTAAAAACACCATCCCCAAAACAAAGACAAACTGCATAATATTGTCTTCATATTTTCTAAAAAACCATCTTCCCAAACGTGGTAATACAAAAATTATCAAGAAGAAAACCAATGCAACTTTTATAACAAGAAGCATCCAGAAGAGGCGATCTACATCTCCTTTATACATTCCCGCTATTACAGCCAAAATGAGAAGGGCTAAAGTTACTGTAACCGCTGTTCCACCGATGGTTATATTGACACTCCTTAACTTTGAAAGGCCATAACGGCTAACAATCGGATAGGCTATCAAAGTGTGTGAGGCATACATACTAGCCAGAAGTATGGAGGTGGTTAGGTTAAACTCTAGAATCTCCATCCCACTCCATATTCCTAATAGCATCGGAATAAAAAAGGTATATAATCCAAAGACTAGAGCTTTCGTTCGATTAACCTTAAAATCCTCCATGTCCATCTCCAACCCAGCAAGAAACATGATATAATAGAGGCCAACTCTACCAAATAGCTCGAAACTACTATCTCGTTCTAAAATATTAAAACCATACTCTCCTATCACAACACCGGCTAATATCATGCCTATAATGTGGGGGATCTTTAACTTTCCTAGTAAAATAGGTGCAAAAAGTATGATCATTAAAACCAAAAAGAATATCCATGTAGGATCTGTTATTGGTAGCTGTGAACTAATAGTTTCCCAACTCATAATGGTTTCCTTTAAATGGTGAATAGCTATTTCTATCTTAAACTTTTATCTTTACAGAATGTTTATGCAAGTAGACAAGTTTTTAACAAATATAGCAGAAAGTTCCTATGAAATATTATAAATTTGCATCATATTCATAGGACTACTAACAAATTGAAAAAATAAAAGATATGAAAATTGCGATTGTTGGTGCAAGCGGAGCTGTTGGTCAAGAGTTCCTACACGTTTTAGAAGAGAGAAACTTTCCTATAGACGAGCTACACCTTTTCGGGTCAAAGCGAAGTGCTGGAAATGTATACAATTTTAAAGGGGAGCCCCATACTGTTAAGTTACTAGCCCACAATGATGATTTCAAAGGAATTGACATTGCTTTTACCTCTGCGGGAGGAGACACTTCTAAAGAGTTTGCGGAGACCATTACTAAACATGGAGCTATAATGATAGACAACTCTAGTGCATTTCGGATGGATGAAGATATCCCACTTGTTGTTCCTGAGGTAAACCCAAAGGATGCTCACAATCGCCCTAGAAATATTATAGCCAACCCCAACTGTACCACAATACAGATGGTCGTGGCCTTAAAAGCGATACAGGATCTTTCACCTATTACGAAAGTTCACGTAGCAACTTATCAAGCAGCTAGTGGTGCTGGAGCTGCTGCTATGGATGAACTTCTTCAGCAGCATAAAGATATTATCGAAGATAAACCAGTTACTGTTGAAAAGTTTGCTTATCAACTGGCTTTTAACCTTATACCACAAGTAGACTCTTTTACTGAGAATGGTTATACGAAAGAAGAGATGAAAATGTATAATGAGACTCAAAAAATTATGCACTCTACTATTCAAGTAAGTGCAACTTGTGTTCGTGTACCTGCGCTAAGAGCTCACTCTGAGAGTATTTGGGTGGAAACAGAGCGACCAATAACAGTTGAAGAGGCAAAGAGTGCTTTCAAGAATGGCGAAGGATTGGTTCTAATGGACAACCCCGATCAAAAAGAGTATCCTATGCCCCTCTATCTAACAGGTAAAAGTCCTGTATATGTTGGACGAGTTAGAAAGGATTTAGCAAATGAAAATGGATTAAGTTTCTGGGTGGTTAGTGATCAGATAAAAAAAGGAGCCGCCCTGAATGCTGTACAGATTGCAGAGTATTTAATAAAAACTGAGTTTCAGTAAGCGTGGCTTCCCTTGCAAAGAAGAGCTCTTCTTTTGTATACAATAGCTACTTAGCAAATTCGAGCTTACCTAATGAGTAAGTACTCTTTCTTAATAACAATACTCTTTATAAGTATCAGCTTACTATAGAGTACTAAAAAAGGGTGACCAATTGGTCACCCTTTTTTAGTAGTTAGAATCCACTATTTGGAGTCTTATCTTCATGAGGCAGAGGATCTCTAAAACTAAGAAGTTGTAGATCAAAGATCAATGCCGAGAAACCCGGTATAGCATCTTTACCTCTCTCCCCGTAAGCACTCTCATAGGGAATGTATATTTCCCAACGCTCTCCTGGGCGCATGTATTGTAAAACGGCTGTCCACCCTGAAATCACCTGATTAGCCTCAAATTCAACAGGCCCTCTCTCTCCTAAAGGTTCTTCCAAGGGATCATCGCCATTAAAAGTTTTATCGAAAACCTTTAACTCTCTATATGCTTGAGAGAGATACTTTGGTTCTTTCATCTTCCCAAAAACTCCCTCATCTATTAACATACCTCTATAATTCACTCGTACAATACTGGTAGAGTATGGAGACTCTTCAGAAGTTGCTTCGCCTTTTAATTTTTTAAAATAAATGTACGAAGCTTTGTCCTTAAAATTTTGTATCCGCAATAATTCTGGATCCTTTTTATTCGCATAAACACTCTCTAAGGAGTCTATAAAGGCCTCATTGCGTTCTCTCCAGTTATCATACTCTCCCTCTTCCGAGCTCTCTTTGCAGGAACCAAAAAGAAGGGTTGTAATAAGGATAAAGGAGAGGAGATATAATTTTCTCATGATTTTACTATTTTGTATAATTTATTGAAGCTTCTTCAACAGAGAGGTTATGCTTACACGCTCCCCTAGTATAGAACCTAGTTGGTCTATAGCAACTCTTTCTTGTTCCATTGTATCTCTATTTCTTAAGGTTACACAATTATCTTCAAGTGTATCATGATCTACTGTTATACAGTAAGGTGTACCAATTGCATCTTGACGACGATAGCGCTTTCCTATAGAGTCCTTTTCATCATACTGGCAGTTAAATTCAAACTTCAATGAGTTGATAATCTCTCTGGCTTTTTCTGGCAAACCATCTTTTTTCACCAAGGGCAATACCGCTAATTTTACAGGTGCTAATGCAGCTGGCAACTTCAATACAACGCGTGTATCTCCATTCTCTAGTTTCTCTTCAGTATATGCTCCCGACATAATACTTAAAAACATCCTATCAATACCGATTGAGGTCTCAACTACGTAAGGAACATATGATTTATTTAATTCTGGATCAAAATATTTAATTCCTTTTCCTGAAAACTTCTCATGCTGTGAAAGGTCAAAATCTGTGCGTGAGTGTATCCCTTCAACCTCCTTAAAGCCAAATGGCATTAAGAATTCAATATCTGTTGCAGCATTAGCATAATGTGCTAATTTATCGTGATCATGGAATCTATAGTTCTCTGCACCAAAGCCAAGGTTTTCATGCCATTTTAAACGCATCGCTTTCCACTCCTCAAACCACTCTAGTTCTGAACCTGGTCTTACAAAGAACTGCATTTCCATTTGTTCGAACTCTCTCATACGGAAAACAAATTGTCTAGCGACAATCTCGTTTCTAAAAGCTTTACCAATCTGTGCTATACCAAAAGGTATTTTCATACGACCACTCTTTTGAACATTAAGGTAGTTTACGAAAATTCCTTGTGCAGTTTCTGGACGAAGGTATACCTTCATAGCACTTTCCGAGGTTGATCCCATCTCGGTAGAAAACATAAGATTAAATTGTCGTACTTCAGTCCATTCTCTTGTTCCCGATACAGGACAAGCAATTTCCTCATCTACGATAATTTGTCGCAACTCTACCAGGTCATTATCATTCAATGCTTTTGCAAACCGGCTATGTAAAGCTTCACGTTGCTCTATGTAGCGCATAACTCGGGGATTTGTTGCACGGTACTGCTCTTCATCAAAAGCTTCTCCAAATCGCTTAGCAGCCTTTGCTATCTCCTTGTCTATTTTTTCATCGTATTTTGCGAGTTGATCTTCAATGAGAACATCTGCTCTATATCTCTTTTTCGAATCTTTGTTATCGATTAGAGGATCATTAAACGCATCTACGTGGCCAGAAGCCTTCCATATTGTTGGATGCATAAAGATAGAAGAGTCGATACCCACAATGTTTTCATGTAAAAGGACCATACTATCCCACCAGTATCTTTTAATGTTGTTTTTCAACTCAACCCCCATCTGTCCATAATCATAAACAGCTCCTAATCCATCATAAATTTCACTAGAAGGAAAAACAAAACCATACTCTTTACAATGCGATACTATCTTTTTCAAATCAGTTTCTTGTGCCATCTATCTATATCTTTTTTATAAATTATTTCAATGAATAAACATTATACACTTGTATATAAGCAATATAAATTATATGCAAAGTAAATGATTTTTTTCAATTTAATTCGTATTTTTGCCTACACATCGTCATTAAAAGGCGAAAAATCATTATTTGTTGTTAAAAAAGAGAGATTATTGACCATATGAGTGATGAAATTAATGAATTTACAAATGAACATTCTAACTATAAGCCAACAAAATCCTCTGATGACAGTTCCAGGCGTCAACTTTCTGGGATGTATCAAAGCTGGTTTTTAGATTATGCCTCATATGTCATTCTTGAACGAGCTGTTCCCCATCTAAACGATGGGCTCAAACCTGTTCAACGCAGGATTCTCCATTCAATGAAAAGAATGGAGGATGGAAGATACAATAAAGTGGCTAACATTGTTGGACACACTATGCAGTTCCATCCACATGGAGACGCCTCTATTGGAGATGCTTTAGTTCAGTTGGGACAAAAAGATCTACTGATTGACTGTCAAGGTAACTGGGGTAATATTTTAACAGGCGACCGAGCAGCTGCACCTCGCTATATTGAAGCAAGACTCTCAAAGTTTGCTCTAGATATTGTTTTCAATCCTAAAACTACGGAGTGGAAGCAATCTTACGATGGGAGAAATCAAGAACCCATAACCCTTCCTGTTAAGTTTCCCTTACTTTTAGCACAAGGAGGAGAGGGAATTGCTGTTGGGCTATCTTCTCGCATATTGCCTCACAACTTTAACGAGCTTTGTGAGGCCTCCATAAAGCATTTAAAGGGAGAGAAATTTACACTCTACCCCGATTTTCAAACTGGAGGGTACATTGATGTACAAAAGTACAACGATGGAGAGCGAGGAGGTAATGTTAAGGTTAGAGCCAAAATCAATAAGATTGACCGAAAGACCTTATCAATAACCGAGCTTCCTTATGGAAAAACAACAACCTCAGTAATCGAATCAATTCTAAGAGCTGTTGATAAAGGTAAAATTAAAATTAAAAAAGTAGACGATAACACAGCTTCTAAGGTTGAGATTATTGTACATTTAACCTCTGGAACCTCATCAGATAAAACAATTGATGCTTTATATGCCTTTACCGATTGTGAGATAAGCATCTCACCAAATTGTTGTGTAATTGATGACAATAAACCTCATTTCCTCACTGTAAGTGATGTTCTTATCAAATCAGTGGAAAACACTAAATCTCTTTTAAAAAGAGAATTAGAGATAGCTAAAGAAGAGCTCCTTAACTCTCTTCATTTCGCCTCTCTTGAAAAAATATTTATAGAAGAAAGAATCTATAAAGACAAAGAGTTTGAGGAAGCAAAATCGATGGACATGGCTTGCGAACATATCGACAGCAGACTGGAGCCTTTTTATCCTCAATTCATAAGGGAGGTATCTAAAGACGATATTCTACGCCTCATGGAGATTAAGATGGGACGTATATTAAAGTTTAATACAGATAAGGCTACCGAACAGCTCCTTAAAATGGAAAAAGAGATAGCCGACATCAATAAAAAGCTAGCACATCTTGTAGATTATACCATTGCATGGTATGATAACATCAAGGAAAAGTATGGCAAGTCCTTCCCACGAAAAACTGAACTAAGAAGCTTCAACACCATTGAAGTAACTAAGGTTATTGAAGCCAACGAAAAACTATATATAAATAAAGAGGATGGCTTCATTGGTACCTCACTTAAAAAAGACCAATTCGTAGCTAATTGCTCTCACTTAGATGATGTTATTCTATTCTATAAGGATGGACGATACATGATAACTCCTGTAGCCGACAAAAAGTTTGTTGGTAAAGATGTACTTTATGCCAATATCTTTAAACGTAACGATAAACGAACCATCTACAATGTTGTTTATCGAGATGGAAAAGCAGGAACCCATTACATTAAACGATTCAATGTAACATCCATGGTTCGTGATAGAGAGTACAACCTTACCCAAGAGACTCCTAACTCTCGTGTGGCTTACTTTAGTGCAAACCCCAATGGTGAAGCAGAAATAATAAAAGTCACCTTGAAACCTAATCCTAGAATCAGAAAAATTATATTCGAGAAGGATTTTAGTGAGGTTAAGATTAAGGGAAAACAAGCTATGGGGGTTATTCTAACTAAAAACCCAGTGCATAAAATTGTACTTAAACAGCGAGGTGGCTCAACCTTAGGTGGTAGAAAGGTGTGGTTTGATCGTGATGTACTCCGTTTAAATTACGATGGAAGAGGAGAATTCCTTGGAGAGTTTAATAGTGGAGATGAAATTCTTGTAACACTCAATAATGGAGACTTTTACACCACAGGCTTTGAACTAAGCAACCACTACGAAAGCAATGTACATATTGTAGAAAAATTTGATCCTAATAAAGTGTGGACAGCAGCTTTATTTGATGAGGAGCAACAAGGATTCCCTTACTTAAAACGTTTTACCTTCGAAAGTTTTACCAAAAAACAAAACTACTTAGGTGAAAACGAGAAAAGTAGGTTAATTCTATTAACAGATGAGTTTTACCCCAGACTAGAGGTTGTTTTTGGAGGAGATGATGAGTTCAGAGAGCCGCTAATTATTGATGCTGATGAATTTATCGGGACAAAAAGCTTCCGGGCAAAAGGTAAACGAATTACCACTTATGAGATAGATACAATCAATGAGCTAGAACCCACACGCTTCCCTGAAGCAGAAGTTCAAGAAGCTATTGAGGATGAGAAAGAGAACCTAGATCCTGATCAAAATAAAAGTGATGAAGATATAAGAGACGAAATCACTGGACAAATGAAACTATTTGATTAGTGAATGAACTTTAGAAAAAACATACTGCTCTTAGTACTTGCTCTTATGGTTTCAGGGTTAACCTATAGCCAAGACAACTCTACACCCCTTAAAAAGAGCAGTTTTGCCACAAAATCCTTAAGTGTTGGTCTTGGATATGCTAACGTTTTTGACACCTACCTTTCACCACAAGAGTACAAAGGTATGGAGATCAGAGTTCTACGAGAATCGATGAGAATGACCAATTGGTTTGATGGAAACATCTCAATACAAAACCTACTACAAGCTCACTTCTCCTATACAGACAATTACGTAAAAAATAACAACAGTGCTACAGGGTTAGTAAACTGGAACTACGGAGTACACTATCAGTTCAAGATAAACCCCAATTTTAAAATATTGGCAGGAGCTCTGTCTGATTTGAATCTTGGATTTATCTATAACCTAAGGAATGGGAACAACCCAGCTTCGGCTAAGTTTTTTCATAACATTGATGCCTCAGCGATGGCTGTTTGGAAGTTTTCAGTTAAACAAAAGAAAATGACCTTACGCTATCAGCTTAATATCCCTTTTATTGGCTTTATGTTTTCTCCCCACTATGGACAGTCCTACTATGAGATTTTCTCATTAGGAAACAAGGACAATGTTATTCGATTTACCTCATTTCACAATCAACCTTCACTGCGCCAACTCATCTCTCTAGATGTACCGATAAAGAACAGCTTGGTTAGGTTTAGTTATTTGTGGGATGCACACCAATCCAAGATAAACCAGATAAAAACACATATTTATGGACACTCTTTCCTAATAGGGTATGTAAAAAATATCTACCGACTAAATAATCAAGAGTTCAAAAACATTCCTGATTGTTTAAAGGCTTATTAATTAAAAGTATGAGCAGAACAGTAATCTTCTTTTTATTAACTTTTTTCACCTTCTCGAGCTGTATCCGAGAAGAGAAAGTTAGTAATAGTCCTCAAGGAAATTTTGAGGCACTTTGGAAAATGATGGATGAGCGATACTGCTTTTTTAAAGAAAAAGAGATTGACTGGAATGATGTATATCATAAGTATGCACCTCTAATCACAGAAGATATGACCGACCGAGGGCTATTTGAGGTACTGGGAAAAATGCTTGAAGAGTTGAAAGATGGACATGTCAACCTATCTTCTACATTCAACCTAGCTAGGTATTGGAAATGGTATCAGGATTACCCTAGGAATTTTAATGAATCTATTCAAGAACTTTTCTACTTAGGTACCAACTATAATATAGCAGGCGGTCTTAAATACACAATACTAAAAGATAATATTGGTTATATCTACTATGGAGACTTCATGGCACCCATAAGCAACAGCAATCTAAATCAAGCCCTTTCAGAATTAGCCATTTGTAATGGACTAATTATTGATATTAGAAACAATGGTGGTGGAAGTATCACCAATTCAACTCGTTTAGCCGAACGGTTTACAAACCAAAAAGTACATGTAGGCTTCATTAGGCATAAAACAGGAAAAGGACACGACGACTTCTCAACACCTAAACCTATCTATATAGAGCCTTCTAAAGGCATTAGGTGGCAAAAAAAAGTAGCATTGCTAACCAATAGACACACTTATAGCGCTGCAAATGATTTTGTTAACTCTATGAGATATTTTCCTAACGTTACGCTCATTGGAGATAAAACTGGGGGAGGATCGGGCTTACCTTTCTCATCCGAGCTACCCAATGGTTGGGGAGTGAGATTTTCTGCAAGCCCGCATTACGATGCAGAAATGAACTTTATAGAGTATGGAATAGAGCCTACCATTAAAGTTGATATGAAATATGACGATATGATTAAAGGATATGATACAATTATTGAGGTCGCTAGATCTTTTTTACAAAAATAAATCTCTTTTTTTTGGTCATTTAAAAATAAGACGTATCTTTGCATCGCTAAACTAATAAAGCGACATACATTTTGCGGATGTGGCGTAATTGGTAGCCGCGCTAGACTTAGGATCTAGTGACGAGAGTCGTGGGGGTTCG
>JASLCM010000079.1 GCA_030151845.1 Bacteroides sp. | reverse complement strand
TTCCAAAATTTGCTAAAGAGACGGCTACATTAGCCTCTCCTCCACCAAATGTGGCATGTAAGGAGTTACTTTGAATGAACCGCTGATACTCTGGGGTTGCTAGACGCAACATTATCTCTCCAAATGTTATGACTTTTTTCATTGTATTCGTTTTTTATTAGTATACCTATCAAGGGAGTTATTCTTCTTTCTCTTGAGATTCTAAGCTCCGTGCAATACCCAATTCTAATCCTCTCAGTTCGGCTAGTCCCTTTAAACGTCCTATGCATGAATATCCTGGATTTGTCTTTTTATTTAAATCATCGATCATTTGATGTCCATGATCTGGACGAATGGGTAAAGATCTCCCTTTCCGTTTTTGAAGCAAGTACAATTCTTTCATTAGATCATACATATCAACGTCACCTTCAAGGTGATTAGCCTCATAAAAGTTTCCAAATTTATCACGTTCTGTTGATCTTAAATGTAAGAAGTAAACACGATCTCCAAGTTCTTTCAACATGGTTGGTAAATGGTTATCAGCACGTACACCAAAGGATCCAGCACAGAGACAGAGTCCGTTTGAAGCACTAGGAACCTCTTTCACAAGCTGTTTAAAGTGTGCTGCCGTACTAAGTATCCGAGGTAAGCCAAGTATAGGAAAAGGAGGGTCATCTGCGTGAATAGCTAATTCTATTCCCACCTCATCGGCAACTGGGGTAATCTCTTTTAAAAAGAAGATTAAATGTTCTCTTAGTTTATTTTCATCTATAGAAGAATATCTATCTAATTCTTTTTGAAACTCCTCTAGTGTAAAACTCTCTTCAGCACCTGGTAAGCCTGCTATTATATTTGCAGTTAACTTGTCTTTCTCTTCCTTAGAGAGTGATTTATACTTTTCATAAGCTCTTTTTTTCTCCTCCTCTGTATAATCTTCTTCGGCTCCAGGACGCTTAAGTATAAATAAGTCAAAGGCTATAAAAGCAGATTTTTCAAAACGTAATGCTTTAGAACCATCTGGTAGCTCATACTCTAAGTCTGTCCTTGTCCAGTCGAGTACTGGCATAAAGTTATACGTAATAACCTTAATACCACAAGCGGCTAAATTTCTAATCGTTGTTTTATAGTTTTCAATATAAAGGAGATATTTTCCTTCTTGAGTCTTAATGTGCTCATGAACAGGAACACTCTCTACCACAGTCCAGCTTAAACCAGCTTTTTCTGCCTCTTCTTTCCTTTTCTTTATTTCCTCTACTGTCCATATTTCACCATTAGGTATATGGTGCAATGCTGTTACAACTCCTGTTGCACCTGCCTGTCTTATATCTTGTAATGAGACTGGGTCTTGTGGACCATACCATCTCCAAGTTTTTTCACAAAGTATCATACTATCTACTTGTTTAAATTGAGAATGAATCAAATCCGCCATCAATCGTTAATAAGGAGCCTGTTACAAATTTAGAGGCATCACTAGCAAGATAATGCAAGGCACCTAATATTTCATCGGGCTCACCAAACCGCTTAAAGGGTGTATGTGCTAAAATTGATTTAGCTCGGTCTGTATATGTACCATCAGGATTTGTTAATAAGGTTCTATTTTGATCGGTAATAAAAAAACCTGGAGCTATAGCATTTACCCGAAATGTATCTCCATATTTTAAAGCTAATTCTCCTGCTAAGTACTGAGTAAAATTAGTCACAGCTGCTTTGGCCACTCCATAACCAACAACTCTGGTTAAAGGTCTTAGTGCAGATTCGGAGGAGATATTTATAATGTTTCCTCTTCCCGATTCTATCATTGCTTCAGCAAATACAACTGAGGGGAGTACAGTACCCATTAGGTTAAGATCTACCACTTCTCTAAAATCCTCCAGTTTCAAGTCAAGTATTGTTTTATCAGGAGATATTGTTGCACCAGGTAAATTCCCTCCGGCTGCATTTATTAAGAGATCTATCCTTTTATATTTTTCTAAAATAAGAGCTCGAGTTTTTATCAGCTGCTCTTTATCCAAGACATCAGCACAATAAAAACAGACATCCATTCCTTTTTCTTGTAAAGGTTCAACAAATGAGTCTCCCTTCTCCTGACGTCTACCAATTACCACAACTTTAGCTCCATGTGTAGCGAAATAGGTGGTAATACTACTCCCTAAAATTCCATAGCCTCCTGTTATAACAACAACAAGGTCTTTAATACAAAATAGGTCTTTCTTGTTTTTCATAGTTTAAATATATTCAATGTTCTCTTTTACATAGATTTGAATAGGCATGCGTAAAGAAGATGGATCTATGCCCAAAACCAGGAATTCCACCAAGTTCTTTACACTGGTGTAGCCTTGTAATTTGGGGCTTTGTGATATTAAATAATCGATTCCACCTTCTTTAACACCTTTAATATTAGGACCTACAAGGTCATAGCCAATAAGTGAGATCTTGCCCTTTATATCCTTATCACGAAGCAACTCATAGACTTTATATATTTTTGAATCGAAAACCACTAAGCTTGTCACTGATTTATCCAATATAGAAACAAGTTTATCTAAATGTAAAGGAAGTTCAAAGCTCTTTACTTCTCCTTTGTATCCCTTTGCTTCTAAGAACGAGATAAACCCCTCCTTTCTCTTCCTTTTTTGAGTAGTAAAAGACTCCTCTATACCCACATTAACCGTTATAATTTGTCCGTCCTTTCCTGCCTCTAATAAGGCAAACCGTGCAGCTATCGAACCACTCTGAAAAGAATCTGTCCCAACATAACTCAAACAGTTAAGATCAGGTAAGTTAGAGTCAATAAAGACATAAGGTATATCTTGCTCATCGAGTTGTTGGGCAAGTTGCTTAACTTTAGCTCCGAAGTGGGTTGCAAGTATCACCCCACTACACTTCTCAACTCTTTTTAGAGCTGTAGGAAAGGTCTCACTATCCTGTTGTTTGTAACAGATAAAGTCTACTTTTACTGAATAATTATTTTCTTGAATAGCTTGTTGTATACCTTTATATACAAGGCTCCAATAGGGATCGTGCTCATATTCAGGAATGACAACTGTTATATACTGGATTGCCGAATTTGCTAATGCACGAGCAAGCAAATTAGGCTTATAATCTATCTCTTTCAAGACCTTTTTAACTCGAATATACTTCTCTTCAGAAACCTTACCTCGGTTATGAATAACACGATCTACAGTACCTGTAGATACTTTTGCCATTTTAGCTATATCACTGATTCGTATCCCCATAATTCTTTTATTACCTCATTAAGGTACGTGATATAATTCATATACACAAATTTGTGTGCGCACACAAACCAACACACAAAACCATATAGCGCTACAAATCAATTAAATACACAATAAAAAAGGAGAAACAATTGTTTCTCCTTTTTTAGTATACTACATATAAACGGTTAAATTAAGATATATCCTAAGGTAAGTAAGCTTATAAATAACCAAAGTAACACACCTTGCACTAAAGGCTTAACTCCTACATTTTTTAATACATCTCTAGAGAGTGATGCTCCAATGAAAAATAGAGTTATGGTTAACATTTTACGTGCAAACCCGTTAATTGCATTTCCTATTTCTGAGTAATCTTGCATAAAATAAGTATTAACAAGCATTGCCAAAATAAAGAAAAAGATAAACCAAGGAATTGTAATCTTTCTACCTTTTTTCTTAAAAACTACTGCTGTTATTAACGCTACAGGAATAATCCACAAAGCCCGTGTTAACTTGATTGTTGTAGCAACACGAAGTGCCTCCTCGCCATAAGCAGCTCCTGCTCCAACAACAGAACTTGTATCGTGTATAGCAATTGCTGCCCACATACCAAACTCTTTTTGAGTTAGGCCTAGTTTAGCTCCTATGTACGGAAAGACAAAGAGCGCTATCGCATTTAATATAAAGATAGTTCCTAAAGATATAGAGGTCTCACTATCTTTCGCTCCTAAAACTGGTGCAACAGCTGCAATTGCACTTCCCCCACAAATTGCTGTTCCTGAACTAATTAAATAAGAGGTATTTTTATCTACACCTACCCACTTTCTTCCAATGATCCAGCCCAATACTAAGGTTCCAAAAACTGAAAATATAGTGAATAGCATTCCCTCCTTGCCTGAAGCTACCGACTCATAAAGGTTCATTCCAAATCCTAATCCTACTACCGAATATTGAAGAAGGTATTTAGACATCTTTTTATTAAATGTGGGATAAGGCTGACCAAAGATTAATGCAAAAAGAAGACCGGTAAAGAGTGCTACAGGAGGTGTTAACCAACTTGTGTATTTTATAAGATTAACAGAGTAATTTCCCACTAAGATTAATAGGAAAAAGAGTACAATAGCCTTATATACTCCACCTCTGTAACGATTAAGTGCTTTTGTTTCTGAATTCATGACTTGTTTTATTATTTCATGCAAAGATACAAGAGTAGAGTTCAAAAAACCAATGAATAAAAATTATGGGCTATAACTTTTCTTTATATTTAGCAGCAAATCTCATAAACTGCTCTACTAAGGGATTTCCTTCACCATGTAACTCTATAAAAGAAAATTCACGCTCCATAAAAAGAGCAGGAACATCAATAATCTTAAACCGACCAAGAACTACCTCTCGAGCCACCGACCTTATGGAAACCACTCCCATAGCATCTGTATGCTCTAAGTAAAGCTTAATACTTTCTGTACTTCCCAAAAACAGCTGTACATTTAACATGGATAATTTAATGTTTAATCGTGATAGTGCTTTTTCAAAAACATCTAATGTCCCCGATCCACGCTCTCTTAAGACTAAACCATTCGCTCTAAACTCATCCATCGTTAACTCCTCTTTATTGGCTAATGGATGTCCATCACGAACTATAACGACTAATTCATCTCTTAAAAAGTGGGTATATTTCAGGTTAGATTCTCTAGTTATCCCCTCAACCAAGCCACAATCCAATTCATTTCGGAATAAGCTTTGCTCAATCTCTTGAGAGTTCCCATTAAAAAGAGAAATTTTTACTTGGGGATATCTTTCTGTAAAACGTGCAAGCAGTGGAGGTAAAACATATTGAGCAATTGTTGTACTAGCTCCTAAACGCAACTCACCCACTAACTCATTGTGTAAAAGATGCATTTCAAAAGCCAATTGATTGTATTGTTCAATAATTGATTCACTCTTTAACTTCAACAGTTTTCCTGCTTCGGTTAAAGTGATATGGCTTCCCTTCCGATTAAATAAGCGCACGCCATACATGGACTCTAACTCTTGAATATGCTTACTTATAGCAGGCTGACTTATAAAGAGTTCTTTCGAAGCCTTAGTAAAACTCAAGTTTCTTGCTACAGAAACAAATACCTTTAACCTGAAATCTGTCATCTTTTAAAGCTCATCACCACGAATCCCCATCGCTTTCATTGCTGGGTAAGCAAATAAAAAATAGGTAATTGTTGTACTTAAAGGTTGTTTGGTAATACCGAACTGTGAGATATTTTTATCCTTGTTCTCCTCTATAAGATTACGTAGTTCCTGTGAGTA
>JASLCM010000036.1 GCA_030151845.1 Bacteroides sp. | reverse complement strand
TTCTCTCTTCATGCAATTAAAGAGTTTGTTCGACTTGCCCCTAAAGGAACTCCAATTTATTACCTACGTGGTGAACTATCTCCTAAAGAGTTAAAAGAAGTGGGTTGTACAGGACCAGACTATCACTTTAATGCCTTCCGTAAAAATCCAGGTTGGGTAAAAGAGTGCCATGATTTAGGTATGAAAGTAAATACTTGGACGGTTAATAAAAAAGAAGATATGGAGTATCTACTTGACCTCAATGTAGACTTTATCACAACAGATGAACCAACACTTCTACAAGAAATATTAGCAAATAGGAAGTAATTGTCCTAGCTAAACCATTCAGAGGTACATCTCTCTTTCTTAAATACACTCTCCTCTATTATTTAAAATAATAAAAGGGATTCGTAAAAAAGAAAGAAAGATGTACCTTTGTTGTATATTAAAATAAAAAGAAAAGCGATGATGCATACGTGGTTTGAATGTAAAGTAAGATACGAGAAAATGATGGAAAATGGCGTTAACAAAAAGGTAACAGAACCTTATCTTGTTGATGCTCTTAGCTTCACCGAGGCTGAAGCCAGAATTATAGAGCTTATCACTCCTTATATCTCTGGAGAATTCACTGTTTCTGATATTAAGCGCGCTAAATATAGCGAAATCTTCACTTCGGAAGAAGAGAGTGCCGACCGATGGTTTAAATCCAAACTTATTTTCATAACTTTAGATGAAAAGAGTGGAGCAGAGAAGAAATCTCCAACACAAGTATTGGTACAAGCAGCTGACTTAAGAGATGCTGTTCATAAAATTGATGAAGGCATGAAAGGCTCTTTGGCCGATTATCAGATATCCTCTGTTGCCGAAACTCCTATTATAGATATTTTCCCATTTCACGCAGAAGAAACACCAAAAACTGAAGAGTAGGTTCTTTAAAAGTAGATTACTTTACCTAAGAACTAAACAAAATGAGTATAAAAAATAATTTACAAACAATAACAGATCAACTTCCTAAACAAGTTCAGCTAGTAGCTGTCTCTAAATTTCACCCTGTAGAGGCTATTATGGAGGCATATAACGCTGGACAAAGAATCTTTGGAGAGAGCCGTGCTCAAGAGATTGATGAGAAGCAGAAGCTGCTACCTCAAGATATCTGTTGGCACTTTATTGGTCATCTTCAACGAAATAAGGTCAAACAGGTTGCCCCCTATGTTAGTATGATCCACAGTGTTGAGTCATACAGGCTTTTAAAAGAGATAAATAAACAAGCCAAGCAAAACAATCGAATCATAGATTGTTTGCTCCAAATTAAAATAGCACAAGAGGAGACAAAGTTTGGCTTGCAACCTCAAGAGTGTTTTAACCTGCTCACCAATGAAAATTGGAGAGCGCTTGAAAACATCAGAATCTGTGGGCTGATGGGTATGGCTAGCAACGTTGAGAATCAAGAGCAGATCCAAAAAGAGTTTTTAGAGCTTGCACATCTTTTCGAAAAGATCAAACAAAAGTGGTTTAAAGATGTTTCTTATTTTAAAGAACTCTCTATAGGAATGTCGCACGACTATCCATTAGCTGTACAAGCAGGAAGCACACTCATCCGCGTTGGGAGTAAAATATTTGGTTCAAGAGAATATTAAAACAATAAACCTAATACAGAGAAAATGACCGATTTAACAACAAGTTTTGCTGGATTAGCCTTAAGAAATCCCATAATCATTAGCAGTTCAGGACTATCTGATAGTGTAGAGAAAAATATCAAACTAACCGAAGCAGGTGCTGGAGCCATTGTTCTTAAGTCCCTGTTTGAAGAACAGATACTTTTAGATACAGAGCAAATGCTCGATCCTACCGCTTATCCAGAAGGAAATGACTATTTAACTGAGTATGTCAAACACCACAAGTTAGGTCAATACCTAGACCTTATCAAAGGCAGCAAAGAGAAATGTACAATTCCTATTATTGCCAGTGTAAACTGCTACTCCGATTCAGAGTGGATCTCATTTGCTAAAAAAATTGAAGAAGCAGGTGCAGATGCTATAGAGATCAACATCTTAGCCATCCAAGCAAATACAGATTACAAGTATGGTGAATTTGAACAAAAACACATTGATATCTTAAAACACATCAAGCAAACTGTTCAAATACCAATTATAATGAAATTGGGAGAAAATTTAACCAATCCAATTGCATTAATAGATCAACTCTATGCCAATGGTGCCGATGGCATTGTACTATTTAATCGCTTCTATCAACCCGACATAGATATTAATAAGATGCGTCATGTTAGTGGCCCGGTATTTAGTCAACGTGGCTCACTCTCTAACTCTTTAAGATGGGTTGGCATTGCCTCAGCAACAGTTCCTAAGATTGATTATGCTGCATCTGGTGGTGTACATACCCCAGAAGACCTCATAAAGGTCTTACTAGCAGGGGCATCAGCTGTAGAGGTTTGTAGTGCAATCTATAAACACGGACCAGCTTACGTACGTGAGTTAGTCTCCTTCCTTGGCACATGGATGAATGCCAATGGCTTTGAAAAAGTCAGCCAATTCAAAGGAAAATTAAACAGCAAAACTGAACAAGGCGTAAGCAAACTAGAAAGAACTCAATTTCTACGCTATTTCTCTTCAAGAAACTAAACAGACTCAGTTCTCAAAGATAAAAAAGGTTGGAGAAGTTTTCTCCAACCTTTTTTATCACTATCTTTTAAAGTAAAATAATCGTAATCAATGAAGAAAAGAGTTATAATTGTGGGAGCAACTTCGGGTATAGGTCTTGAACTAACCCAACTTTTTGTTAAAGAAGGCTCCATCGTAGGCATTGCTGGAAGACGTGAAGAGAAGCTCAACCAAATCAAACAAACTGCTCCCGATCAGATCGTAACCGAGGTTATCGATGTTACTACTGAAAATGCGACAGAAGGTCTAGACCGTCTAATAACTAAACTTGGTCGTGTAGATATCTATTTTCATAGCTCTGGAATAGGGTTTCAAAACTTTAGGTTAAAACCTGAGGTAGAACTATCCACCATAAGAACAAATGTTGAGGGATTTGGAAGGATGGCTACTCATATGTTTAATTTCTTTAGTAAGCAAGGAGATGGACACTTGGCTGTAATCAGCTCTATAGCTGGAACAAAGGGTCTAGGTGTTGCCCCAGCCTACTCTGCAACCAAAAGATTTCAAAGCACCTACATAGATGCTCTAGAACAGCTAGCATACCTCAAAAAGATAAACATAACCTTTTCAGACATCCGACCTGGATTTATTGCCACTCCTCTATTAGATGATGGAGGAAATTACCCCATGCTCATGAATCCCCAAAAAGTAGCGCATGAGATTTATCAAAAGTTGCTAAAAAGAAGACGTGTTATAACTGTAGATTGGAGATATCGACTGTTAGTATTCTTTTGGCGCCTAATTCCACGTTGGCTCTGGAAGAGATTACCCATAAAAATGAAATAGATTATTGCGTTGAGTTTCGCTGTAGCCAAAGAGCTGCATAAGAGCAACTTCCTCTTGTTTCAAACCCTTGAGACTGAGCATAGGCATATGCCTCTTTTACTAAAGCAGCAGCAACACCACGGCCTCCTATTGCCTTTGGAACTACCGTATGAATAACATCAAAGACTCTGGAGTTTACCTCATACTCTACATAGCCTGTAAAACCATCGACAGTTGTTTCAAATCTCTTTTGATCGGGCAAATGTTTTACTCTGTAATTTTTCATAATACAACCTTTATTTAACTTAGAAACAATATAAACAAGCACAAAGTTCAAAGCTCAATAAGATTTCAGGGAAACGATAAACTCCATTCACCGAAAACCTCCTATCCTTCCCCCCGTATTATCCAAGAGGATATGAATAACATTTTATATCTTTGCATTATAGCTAAAACCATTTATAAAGATGATGATAAGAAAAACAATAGCCTATCTATCGGCACCTATAGCCCTTTTTTTATTTCTAGCTACTCCTTTCTTTTTGAGTAGTATGCAAGTAAGACCGAGTTCATCGGAGCAACCCTCTTTCCTAATTACACCTCCGGATGTCCCAACAAGCATTAGTTTTGCTAATGAAACAATAGATCTTACCGACTTTGATAAAAGAGAACGTATGGATCGAGAACTCATGGCATTTAGCTACATGCACTCAACTTCTCTTCAAATTTTAAAAAAGGCCAACCGCTTCTTCCCTATTATAGAACCCATTTTAAAGGAAAATGGAGTTCCTGATGATCTTAAATATCTCATGGTTATTGAGAGTAACCTAAACACACAAGCACGCTCACGGGCAGGAGCTGCGGGACTCTGGCAGTTTATGCCTGCTACTGCTAGAGAGTTTGGTTTGGAGGTTAATCGAAATATTGATGAAAGATACAACCTCTCTAAATCTACTGTTGCAGCCTGTAAATATCTCAAAGAGGCAAAAAATAGATATGGAAGCTGGATTACAGCTGCTGCTTCATATAATGCTGGTCAGGGTAGAATTTCTTCCGAGCTTAACAGACAACAGGTTGATACGGCATTAGACCTTTGGTTAGTTGAAGAGACCTCAAGATATATGTTCCGAATTTTAGCAGCAAAGCAGCTATTAAGCAACCCAAAGACCTTGGGTTTTAAATTAAAAAGAGAGCAACTTTACCCACCTATCCCTTGCAAGGAGGTCAAAGTAACCTATCCAATAGATAATCTTGTCACTTTTGCAAAGAAACACAACGTAACCTATGCTCAACTAAAAGAATTTAACCCTTGGCTGCGAGAAAGAACACTCGAAAATAGAAGTGGTAGGACTTATCTTCTACTAATTCCAGAAAAGGTAAGTTATAATCCTAAGGAGATACCTGTTCACAATAAAAAGTGGATAGAATAAAAAAAAGGAATACAAAACTGTACTCCTTTTCTTAAAAGTCTATAAGAAGTAATTACTTCTTAGAAGCTTCTAGAGATGCTTTACGGAAAGCCTTCATTGTTTTTTCAATTTCAAGTGAAGCTTTACGTGCACGAGTTCCTGCAGCTTTATTGCCGTTTTCAATTTGTGCATTAGCATCTTTAGTAAATTCAGCTAGTAATTGCTCTACTTTTTCTACTAATTCTTTCATAATCGTAATCTTAGTTTGTTAATAATGAAGAGCAAAAATACACTCTTTTTATAAAAAACCATCTCCAAAGGCATTTTATTTCTAGAAAACCCTTAAATAAGGGTTAAAAACAAGCTTTTTGTCTTTTTTTCACTGTAATGCAATGATTTTTGATACAAATAAATCCTATATAGAAGCTCTTATACAAGAAGGGGAGCACCAGAGGCAAGATTTTAAATTTGAAATTTCAGATAGTAGAAAGATAGCCAAAACTCTTTCTGCCTTCTCAAACACAGCAGGAGGAAAGCTTCTCATTGGTGTTAAAGATAACGGAAAACTCACTGGCGTGCAATCCAAAGAGGAGGCTTATATGCTGGAGGCTGCTGCAGAACTTTACTGTTCTCCGCCTATCTCTATTGAAATAGAAACTTATAAAATAGATGGGAAAGAGATACTTGTAGTTTTGGTGCCAGAGAGCCAAACAAAACCCATCTATGCACTAACCCAAGCAGGAGAGAAATTGGCCTATCTCCGCATCAACGATGAGACTTTATTAGCTTCAATACTTCACCTTGAAACTTGGAGGCAAAGCTACAGCTTAAAAGATGAATTTATAACCTACACAGAAGAGGAGAGTAAACTCATTAAGCTCATAACAGAGCAGGCACCGCTCACTTTAAATCAGCTAAATAAGCAAACTTCAATTCAGCGAAAAGAACTTATCCACCTGATTGGCCGACTAGTTAGATACAACATCATTAAGATTTGCCACGACAAGGAACGTTTTGTAATCTATCCAACCGAATAATAAGAACATCTAATAAAATTTGCTTAAATTTGTATGCAATCAATTTAAGATACGAAATAACATGGGAATTTTTTCAAAACTATTTAAAAGAAATAAAGAAGAAGAAAACATTGGAACGGTAGAAGATTTTGTTTCACTTACAAGAGTTTACTTTCAATCTGTCATTGCTCTCAATCAAGGAATCACAAACATTAGGCTACTCCCCGATATTGCACAATTCAAAAGATTATTTAAAATTCCAACTCAAAAGGGGAAGTTAGGCTTTGCTGAGAAATCGGCATCTAAAAAGATGTTGATGCAAGACTATGGGTTAAGTGAGAACTTTTTTAAAGAGATCGACCTCTCTATTAAAAAGAACTGTAGAAATCAAAATGACATTCAATCTTACCTTTTCATGTATCAAGGATTTACCAATGACTTGATGATGCTAATAGGTAATTTAATGCAGTGGAAGTTTAGAATACCTGCAGTATTTAAAAAGACACTTTACCAACTAACCGAAAAAACAGTACACGACATTTGTACAAAAACAGTTTGGAAGGCCGATGATGTACATAAAACTGCTGCAGCTGTAAGACAGTACCAGCAACGCTTAAACTACTCGGAGAGCTGGATTACAGAATATGTTTTTAACATTCTTATGCTTGCAAAGAAAGAGGCTAAAAACAATAAAAATAAAAAATAACTTTCTCTAAAAAGTAGAGAGATAAATATAGGTCTATCGACTCTTAAACAAAAAAAGCAGAAGCCTCA
>JASLCM010000065.1 GCA_030151845.1 Bacteroides sp. | reverse complement strand
TAAAACAATGGCTTTAAAAGGGTAAAGGACCATCTCTTCCTGGATCAAAAGGTGGAGGAGTTAAAGAGTCTGCTGGATGTGGAGGCTCTGGTGCTCCATTCATCGCACTATTTTGATTAATGCGTGAACCCAACATTCCCGCAGGCTCTCCTGGAGCAGGTATAATTAAGTCATCGTCTAAGTTTTGGAACTTCGCATACTCTCCTCTAAATCGCAAACGAACATCTCCAGTAGCACCATTACGATGCTTCGCTATGATGATTTCTGCGATACCACGAAGATCTGCCCCTTTTTCATCGTTAAAAATTTTATAGTACTCCGGACGGTGAATAAAGCAAACTAAGTCGGCGTCTTGCTCAATAGCTCCAGACTCACGAAGGTCGCTTAGTTGTGGGCGTTTCCCCTCTATCCCCTCTCTACTCTCTACTCCACGATTTAACTGTGAAAGAGCAATAATAGGAATATTCAACTCCTTAGCTAACCCTTTTAGCGAACGAGAGATTGTACTCACCTCCTCCTGACGGCTACCAAAAGACATTCCACTCGCATTCATGAGCTGCAAGTAGTCAATAATAATAACTTCAACTCCATGTTCACGTACCAATCTACGAGCCTTGGTTCTCAACTCAAACACAGAGAGCGAAGGAGTATCGTCCACGTAAAGCGGAGCATCAATTAGATCCTTCAATTTATAGTCCAACTGCTGCCACTCAAAGTCGGCCAACTGTCCGCTCTTAATCTTATCTCCAGTAATCTCACATACGTTCACAATTAAACGGTTTACCAACTGAACATTACTCATCTCCAGAGAGAAAAGAGCCACTGGTTTTTTCAAGTCGACCGCTATATTTCTTGCCATAGAGAGTACAAAAGCGGTCTTACCCATCGCCGGACGAGCGGCTATAATGACTAAATCCGATCGCTGCCAACCTGAGGTTATCTTATCCAGTTGATGGAAACCACTCTCTAATCCACTTAAACCATCGGTTCGAGCCGCTGCTTTTTGTAGCAATTCGTAGGCCTCACTAATAACTGGATTAATCTGCGTATAATCTTTTTTCAGGTTCCTCTGAGAGATCTCAAAGAGCTTTCCCTCCGCCTCTTGCATGAGGTCATCCACATCCATCGTCTCATCGAAAGCCTTAGTCTGCACCTTACTTGAGAAGCTAATTAACTCACGTGCCAAATATTTTTGAGCAATAATTCGAGCGTGATACTCAATATGTGCAGAAGAGGCCACTCGGCTACTTAATTGGGTGATGTAAAAGGCTCCTCCCGCCTCTTCCAAATCTCCCCGCTTCTCGAGCTGGTTTTTCACCGTTAAAATATCGACAGGCCGCTGATTCATGGCCAGGTCGGTTATAGCTGCATAGATCAATTCATGTTTATGTTCATAGAAGGATTCGGGACGCAAAATCTCACTCACAAGTGAATAGGCATCACGTTCTATCATCAGAGCTCCCAATACAGCCTCTTCTAACTCAACAGCTTGAGGCTGAATTTTGCCATAATCTACAATGGGTTGATCGGTTTGATTGGTATATTTTTTTCTAGTTGTTCTTCTGGGTTCGGCCATAGTTTAATAAGCGTATAAAACAGTTGCAGGTGATTTCAAAAGGTGAAATTCGTTCGCAAAGATACATTTACCTTTTGAAAAAGCCTTATCTTTGGATGAAGTTTGTATAAAGTTTAACCATAGGTTAAGCAGTATCAAATATAGAAGTATCTCGTTAAAAACAAAATTTATGGTCACTTTTCCTCCTGCTAAAATAAACCTTGGACTCTATGTTGTAAACCGAAGAGAAGACGGCTACCACGACCTAGAGACCCTCTTTTATCCGATTCCTCTGCAAGATGCACTGGAAGTTATTGCGCCTAAAAACCCTTCGCTAAAGCAAACAACTTTGAAACAAACAGGTGTGGTTTTAGGGGGTGATCCGGAGGATAATTTAGTGATGAAAGCCTATCGATTGCTAGCCAAGGAGTTTAACTTGCCCCATGTAAACATCTACCTCCACAAGCAAATTCCAACAGGGGCTGGTTTAGGAGGTGGATCGGCAGATGCTAGTTTCATGTTAAAACTTTTGAATGAAAAGTTCCAGCTTCAACTCAGCCTCAAGGAGTTGGCCCAATATGCTGCACAATTGGGAGCCGATTGCCCTTTTTTCATCTATGGCAAACCTCTTTTTGCTAAAGGAACGGGAAACATTTTCTCGCCAAGTACGCTTTCTTTAAAAAATTACAAACTCGTATTGTGTACACCGGGTATCTTCGTGTCGACCAAAGAGGCCTTTTCGGCAATTAAGCCTCAACAGCCCTCCTACAATTTAGAAGAGGCTGTCCAACTCCCTCTCCAGGAGTGGAAAGAGAGAGTAAGTAATGACTTTGAGGCATCGGTTTTTGCTATCCATCCTGAACTTAAAGAGATTAAGGAGTGGCTTTATCGAGAAGGGGCTGTCTATGCCTCTATGTCGGGAGCAGGTTCTTCAATCTATGGAATTTTTGAAGCAGATCATGCTCTTCCTACACACCCTACCTATAAAACCTATCACCTCACCTTAGCGTAATTTTGATGGAACGCAGGGAGAATTCTCCCTGTAAGAGTTTTTTTTCGTCCAACTACTCTCGTAATGCAAGAGAGTAGTTGGTATCGCAAGCAATTAATTAATCTAAAACAGGTATTCCACACGTTTGTAAATAATCAAAAGTAGAGTCATAAAACTCCTTCGGACGAGTAGGGTCTGGATATTTAATATCTGGAATAAATAGAATCATTCCTTGTCTTGCCCTTGTTAACAATACACGATTGTGCTCCTGTAATAATATCTCTTCATTTCAAATAATATATTGTACTACTCTCCTCTTCTACTAAGTCTTTAAAAACAAGCTGTTTCTCTAAGGTAACTTTTTTTCTCCTCTTTCGCATCCTTAAAGCAAAAAGCCGATTATTTTTTAGGCTATGAGCTAACTTAGAATAGTTATTTGTAGTACACACTTCAAATGTAACCCACACGATTCAGCAGGCTCTATTCCTCTTTTTAGGAGCATCGGCTTCATAGAAAGAAAATTTTAAGAGGTTTTAAGGGATTTGATTTGCTCCTATTTTTATATCTTAGCGCTATTAACACATTTTCTACTAAAGAGATGAAAAACACAATGCTATTCAGTGGACTTCTGTGGCTTACTGGATTACTTTCTGCTTGTAACCAAGATCTTTTCATTGATGACTTTCGCACCGATGTGAAAGAGATTCAACTAGAAGGTACAAACGCTACCAACACCCTACAGTTGAAAAATGGGGATTGGGAGCTAGTTGGCGATATATACCACAGTTTAAGAAGTGTTGGTTCTCCTTTTAACTATACAACCTACAATGAGTTTGGAGATAAGGTGAGGATAAACAACATTGCTTTCTTGGCTACTCTTGGAAAAGTAGAGCTCCGACATCCTCTTATTGAACTCGATATTGAGCACTCTGCGCCCAATGCATTGAAGATTCATGTGCATGAAAATCTTCTTCCAAATTGTGTGCTTCAACTATCCCTTAGGCATAAGGAGGCCGATAACCTTCAACAGGAGATCAGTATCCACATTCTACCTGCCCACTATGAGGTTAGTGAAGTTACCTATACACTCAACGCCTGGGGAGTTGACTATCGAGAACAGGAGGTTAACGTCCTCTCTGTAGTAACCGATTATGACTCACCACAAGCCTATAAGCTCTATCCTTTTGAAAAGGAGTGCAGAAAAGTCCAGTTCAAAGAGATGCATTATTACCAACAAGCAACACCCTTTTATCTGTATTTCGATCCTTTCTACCTCTTTTCAGAAGCTGTTGAACTCCCTATTCCTACTCCAAGGGCAGATGGCTTTGGTTTTGAGTTAAAAGGAGACAAAGCGCTGTTTAATGGAGAGCAACAAATCCTACCTTTATTAACGACCAACCAAGAGCGTGAAGTCATAGTGAAAGGACCTGGTAGGATCATTGTAAAAAAACAGACCAAGTACCAAACCACTCAAAATCAATGTGTGATACGTGCTCATAATGTACAAAATCAAAAGGAGAGAATCTTTAAAGGGGTAATTTCTCAAGAGATTCCAATGGAGGTTTCCTACCAAACTGTAAATCAAAGTAAATAGTCATGAAGTTGTTTCATTCACTCCTCTGCTTTATTGCTGCCCTGCTATTACCTCTCTCTGTACAGGGACAAACAGCTAGCTCCCACTCACTAAGGCATCGCATAGGGTTAGATCTTCGTCCGGGGCTTGTGGTAAAAGATAATCCCTTTTTTCATGGGGAAAACCAAGCAGAAAAGCCTATCCGTCATGCCTTATCGGCCCACCTAAAATACAGTTTCCAATTCAATGAAAACTCTCGATTAGGCATACTCTATCCACACACCTACCAAGGTATAGGTGTATCCTACAACGATTTAGACAATCGCCAAGAGTTGGGTTCGCCAATAGGAGTTTATCTCTTTCAAGGATCTCGCATTGCTCGGATAGCCCCAACACTAGCTTTGGATTATGAATGGAATTTTGGTGCATCCTTTGGTTGGAAGCAATATGACCCGCTTAAGAATGAGCATAATGTGGTGGTAGGATCGAGAGTGAACGCTTACATCAACCTAAGTTTTCTCTTGAACTGGCAGCTCTCTCCGCTGTGGAATCTCACCACAGGTCTTGAGTTCACACATTATTCCAACGGTAACACCAGTTATCCAAATGCAGGTGTCAATGTAATAGGCACACGGGTTGGCTTAGTTCGAACCTTTGGTGAAGAACCACGCTCTCCTAACCAAACAACACACATTCAAAGCTGTTTTAAGCCTCATTTTACCTACGATCTCATTCTCTATGGTGCCACTCGGAAACGTGGAATAATGAACGAGACCGAAAATTTTATGATTCCAGGCTCATTTGGTATCGTAGGGTTAAACTTCAACCCCATGTATAACTTCAACTGTAATTTCCGAGCAGGAGCTTCCTTAGATGCTCAATACGATGAAAGTGCTAATATCGACCAATATTATGCTGGGGGAAATTCGGACGATCCTAAATTCTTTAAACCTCCCTTTAGAGAGCAATTTGCCGTAGGTATCTCGGCACGAGGAGAGTTAGTTATGCCTATTTTTTCTGTCAACTTGGGGATAGGCTACAATGTAATTCAGAAGGGAGAAGATACCAGAGGTTGGTACCAGCTTATGGCATTAAAGATTTCTATTTCACGAAATCTCTTTTTACACGTAGGGTATCAATTAAGCAAATTCAAAAATCCCAACAACCTCATGTTAGGTTTGGGCTGGAGGTTCCAATAACGGCCTTTTTAAGAGGGAAAAGCGACCTAGACGATTAAGTAGATAAAGCTCCTGTTCATCTTTTACCTATCTGTTATAACCTTGAAGTCGCTCTTTTACTTGAGTTACCCACTATCAGCTCTTTCATCTGAACAAAAATACTCTCGTTGAGCTATAATGGTCTAAGGAGTTATTACTGAAGCGGCCAAAGCCGGCCCTCTCTTCTTGAAGCAAAGTAAACACAATCCGTAATTAACTTTTTCTACCCAACTAAAGCCAATCTTTTCATTGAGCTGGTAGCCAAAAGAGACTCAGTAGCTATTTACTAGGGACATTCGTTTCAATACCAAGAGTTATTGTCCACTTTGCATCGTGAATAATAAGATCCTCTAATGCAATGGCTGAATCATACAATGCCAAAAGAAAACTATTCAGAGCTAAGCTTAGAGGGGTAGCAGACCTAAAAATTCTTTCTCTTTGGAATTGCTAATTTATAGGCTTATCCCCAATGTTTTGCTACTGAGCTTAAAGGAATTGTTACTGAAGCAGACAACAAGCAAAGCCGGCCCTTCCTCTTCTTGAAGCAATATCAACAGAACCCACTATCGGCTCTTTCGCCTAAACAAAATACTCTCGTTGAGTCCGTTGATACATACTGAGATCGGTTCCCTCACAAACGCTAACCGCGCCATGCTCTTAGTTTTCGCTCCTTTACTGGGTTAACTCAGTATTCGCAAAAGAAGGTAGAGAACAAATACAACAAAAGCAATCCACCCTGCCTGTTTTCCTTTAACAGGATGTTTATTTTTCATCACAATCCAGTAGATGAAAGGAACAAGTGGAGCTGTTACTAATAAAAGAATCCACATGTACCACTGTAACCCCTTCTCATCTAAAGGAGATTCTACTTCATTGTCGACCCGAGGGGGCTCCTGATTAAACTGATACCCACAATAGGGACATTTTACGGTGTCGGCTGGTACCTGTTTTTTACACTGCGGACATTGAATCATCGATGTATTCATAGCTGCTAAGATTTAGGTAAATAATTCTTTCCCTCTTCTGCATCAAGAGGTTAACGATGTTTAATTTACCAAAAACAAAAGAATGAAGCAAAACTAAAGAGGGTTTTAACAGTTCACTCTAAGAGTACCTTTATGTAACCGATTTGGCTTTTGCAAAAAGGAGCTATTGCATAAACCTATTTCTAGGTAAAAAAATAGGTCCCAACACTAAAATTGGGACCTACAAAACAAAACTTAAAGATAAAACTAGAAGCATCCTAATCTTTCACAAGATCATTGCTCTCTGTCTGAACAGTTTGTAGTTTAGTTATGACTCAGGATCTACAACTGCACCAGACTCTTTCATTAAAACGGTAACCTCTTCTTCATCTGTGGTTACAACTACAATCTTATATACCTTATTACCTTCTTCGCCTTCTTTTACCTCTGCCTTTTTAATGGTAGAGCCTTGATAATTTTTTGCGATGGCATTCACTATGGCCTCGGGTAGATCTTTCACATCGATGGTTACAAACCCATCTTCTGCTGGCATCAATACCTCCATAGGAGTTTCAACGCGATTAAAAACTGTGGCATTTGCAATACCAAGACTACTTCCTACTAATACAGCTAAACCTAAAATAATCTTTTTCATAATGCACAAATTTAAATGAAACAAAAACGTAAATAAACTCACTAAAAGTAAGGCAAAGGTTGTGCCAAAGCAACCACACAATACATAATCAACTGAAAATCAGATAACAAGAAACAAATCACACTTTCTTCGACCGAAGAAAAAGTGTAGACTTTATCCCCAACTGTAGAAACCCTCCTCACCAAATGCCAGTAATTCTTGCAAAAAACAGGTCGTTTGTCTCTCCCCACAAAAGTTTTTTAATCGGTTTTCAGAAGAAGTAGACCATTATATTGCTGAGAAGAGGATTTTGAAAGCACAAATCCTCGCTTTTGTTGGCAAGAAATAGGGGCTCCCTCTTTTTATTAAAAAAAGCGTTCAAAAAGGTATCACTCCACAACTTAGGAGATAAAAAAACTCACTTAAGCTTAGCCTCTATTGCTATAACTTAAGTGAGTTGATCAAATGGAGCTCTCTAAGAAAGAGAGTTTATCTTTTAAAGCTGATTCAAAATTTCTTCGACCTTCTTATAAAAGAGAGAGAGATGATGACCGGCAACAAATCCATGATGAACAGTTAGGGCTACAGGCATAACAAGCTCTCCTTCTCTACGAACCGCCTTACCAACATTCACTAAAGGATAACTATTCCCATTTCTTCTCTCTTGTGCACTAGTTAGTGAGGTAAAATAGAGATCGGGGGTAGCACTCAAAAAGGTAACATCAAGTGTCTCTCCACCAGCCTCTGGAGCCGAATTATACGCTCCATTGTTACTCTTTGCCTCATCAATGATCTCCTTAGCCAAAGCATAAAACTCCTCAAAATTTTCCCTCCAAGGAATGCGTACAATAGCACACTCCCCCTCTTCGTTAATCTTAATAGGGGTCATCACATCTACCGTATCGAAATAGATGACACGTTCCTCATTATCGATGCGAAAGCGAAATTCTGGTAACTCATTGGTGGCCGCAAGAAGAGCGTACATATAATAGATAAAGAAAGATTTTTGTTCTCTCTTTGCACGCTTCAATGCCTCCTCGCACTTTATTTCCGATGTGATCGATATGTTTGGATTTTGCAAGGTGGCAAAAAATCCATAATCCTCTTTTCGAGACCAAGTCTCCATGTCTACAATATGTTTCATCTTCTCTATCTATTAAACGGAAGAGTATTCAACGCATTGATTCTCTCCTCTTTGATTTATAATTCGGAGCAAAGGTAGAAAAAAGCTAGCTAAATCTTCTTTACTACTCCTCAAATAAAATTTATTAAAAAACTATTTTCTTTTTGTAACTCTAGTTAAAAGAGCTACTTTTATCGAAGATTTTGGTGTTTATCCAAGTGGATAGATGAAAAGGGAATCAGGTGAAAATCCTGAACAGACCCGCTGCTGTAAGCTCTATACCAAACTCTTTTATCTCGTTTTACCACTATCTCCACACCGAGGGAGACGGGAAGGTTTATAAAAGAGTAGAGTAAGTCAGAAGACCTGCCAAGATTATGTTTGTAAGATAAGCTTTCGGGGACTAAAGCTACGCAAATCACATAAAGGTAGGAATCTTCTATGGCTCACAGATTACTCCATCTATGTACTTCGCAGAACCACCTCCCTCCTCTTTTTTAAGAGAACTTACCCTTACAGACTCTATTTTTTTGAATTCATTCAATTGATGAATTAGATAAATGTAAAACAGAACATTATGAAAAGAATCGAGTTTTCTAAATTATTGCTCATCCTGAGTCTGCTATTTGTAGGCTTCACCAGCTGTTCGGATGATGACAATAACGGGGTTAAAGTAACTCCCGAGGTTTATGAAACAGCACAACTTATTAATGATAACTTAGAGGCCATTCAAGAGCTAGTAGGTGCTCACCTAGGAGAGCATCAAGTTAATGATGTGGTTCAAGAGGGAGATAGCTATACACTCTCTTTCTCTTCGGGCAACAAAACCTCCTTTAAAAAAGGAAATACAAAGGCCGATATCCCCGTTTTAAGTGCACAGCTCGAAGAGGAGACCTATTACTGGGCCATTCGCTATGGCAACGAGTGGGTATGGCTTACCGATGGAGGTAAAAAAGTAGAGGTTCAATCTACCCCCCTATCTCGATTGGCCTATACCAGAAGTGGAGAAACAATTGCACACCCAGTTTTTGGAGTGAATCTAGAGGGTTTTTGGACAGTAGACTTTGGAAAAGGACCAGAGCTGCTCAAAGATAACGACGGACTCCCCGTTGAGGCTAAAGCAGACTTAAATCTCTCTTTCATTCCTGTAGTTAATTTACAGGCCGATGAGGTAGGTGTTGAACTTGCCAATGAGGTTAAGTTTCAATTTATCCGTCAGGACGTAGCACTCTCCATGGAACAACCCGAAGACAAACTCCCTATTTTACTGGAGTACGGAAAAGAGCAAGAAATTAAATTCACAGCCAAAGGGGTAGAAAAATTACAAGTAGTTGATTTACCCAAGGGATGGAAAACTACTATCGATGAACAAAGTGGGAAGTTACAAGTAACAGCCCCTCAAGCCGAAGATGAAAAAGCGGTAACAGAGGCTACAATAAAGCTTCAAGGAGAGGATAAGAATGGCGTAAAACTCACAGCAGAGGCCTTCCTTTATACGGTAGACTTTACTCATCCTGGAGGAACTCTTATTGTTACTGAGGGAAATATGGGAGACCAAAACGGCACAGTTTTCTTCTTGGATCAGTTTATGAGAGCGCACGATCAAGTTTTCGAGAAGGTGAATGGAGTAAAACATGGAAACGTACTACAAGACCTATACATCTCAGAAGGTAAAATTTACCTCATTAGTCAGAATGGGAAACGCTTGGGCGGAAGTGATCGTTTCGTAATTTGTAACGGTCGTACCTTTAAAAAAGAGTATGAACACTCACTCGAGTTCCAAAGTGCAGGAGTTGCTGTATGGCCTCAACACCTGGTAGTTGCCAACGATAAAGCCTATATTCAATATGCTACTAATATGGAGACTCACTCTGGAATCCGTGTTTTTGATCTTAAGAGTAAAACCATTGCAGCAAAAGATATTGAGGGTACATTTGGAGAATTTACAAAAGAAGGTGCACTTAAAGGCAGAATGCACCTCTCTAAGGGTAAAATATTTGCAGGTTTAGGCAATGGCCTTGTGCTGATAGATCCTGCAACCGCCCAAGTGGTAAAGAGTATCTCTTTCAAGAATCGTCAAGTAAAAGGATTAGTGAAGGGAGCCGATGGTAATTTCTATGTTGCTCTATCCAGAGAGTATGATGGCACCGCTCCTTATGCACCAGTTGTGGATATGAAAACCAAAGCAGTAATTGTTGGTATAAATCACGAAGGAAAAGAGATTTCGAGACAAGAACTTCCTGCCGAAGTTGATTTCCCAGTAATGCCTTGGTCGCCTAGCATTTCAATGGCTGCGAGCTTTACTAAAGACCACATCTACTTAACAACCTCTAGCGATTTCAGTGTTACTGCCGCTAGTCGATACAACTACAAAACAAACAGTTTAGAGAAAGATCTCATCCAGGTTTCTGATAATCTGTATGGATACATGGGGGTCCACCCCTTCAGGGAGATCCTATTCGTGGGACTCTCTGTTGCCTATACCAGTACAGAAATCCATACTTTCCAGGTAGATAAAGAGAGTGATAAACTTACTCCTTTAAAAGAGTACAGCTATAGAGAGGCCAGTCCAGCTGGAGTAGACTTTGGCTATCGATACACCGAAGAGTACATAAATAAATAGTTCTTTTTGGATCGAAGAGAAGAGCAGTCCCCTAAAGGATTGCTCTTTTTTTATGCTTAAAATGCTTCCTACTTTCACTAAGAGAAGGAGTTTCCTAGGTAAAAGAGTACTTAAAGGTTTCAGTGAGATAAAAATAACCTTTCACCGTTTTCTCAAAAGAGAAAGAGTGCAAGGATCCTCACCTTTTGCCATAAAAAAACGGTACCACGATTCACATCGCAGTACCGCTCAACACAAACACAAAATAAAACACGACAAAACTACTAAAGACAGTATGACCGTCTGCCTTTCGGCAAGTTAGCAATTAAGAGACTATTCACATAGCGCCATCGCTTATCGGTCCAACTGTAACAATATAACAGCCTTAGTGTTATTTTGTTCTCTGAATTTTATTATTTAACAAATAAAAAGAAGATTCTCTTATTGAATACCCCTTTCACGGAGATTTTTTTGCCAGTTCCAAGCAGAGAGTAAAGTCTCCTCAATGGTACTTTCGGCCTTCCAACCAAGCTCTTCGTTCGCAAAAGTAGGATCTGCCCACACCTGTTCTATATCTCCTGCTCTTCTGCCCACTATTTCATGATTCAGTTTAATACCTGTAGCCTTTTCAAAAGCCTCTATTAACTCTAAAACAGAGAGTCCTCTTCCCGTACCAATGTTGAAAACCTCAACAGACTCTTTCTGTCTCTTCTCAAGCAACCTAGCTATAGCTACAACATGTGCTTTGGCTAAATCTACTACATTAATAAAGTCTCTGATGCACGAACCATCGGGTGTATTGTAATCGTTACCAAACACACTCAACTTTTCACGAATACCGATAGCGGTTTGCGTGAGGTAAGGCACTAAGTTTTGAGGTACTCCCGAAGGTAACTCACCCAGTAAGGCAGAGGGGTGTGCCCCTATCGGATTAAAATAGCGAAGAAGGATGGCCTGAATAGGAGCTCCTGAGGCTACCGTATCACGAATAATCTCTTCATTGATCTGCTTTGTATTTCCATAAGGAGACTCGGCTTTCTTAATAGGCGCTAGCTCGGTAACAGGGAGTTGATCGGGCTGACCATATACTGTGCATGAGGAGGAGAAAACAATTCCCTTTACCCCATATTTAGGCATTAACTCCAGAAGATTAATTAAAGAAACGAGGTTGTTCCTGTAGTACAGGAGAGGATTCTCTACCGATTCTCCCACAGCCTTACTTGCTGCAAAGTGGATAATAGCCTCTATCCCTTTATTCTCTTGAAACACCTTCTCCACCCCAGCAAAATCTAAGCAGTCTACCTCTATGAATGTGGGACGAATGCCCGATACCTCTTCTATGTGATCAACAACATCTGCATTCGAGTTGGATAGGTTATCAATAATGACTACTTCGTATCCGTTTTCTTGTAATTCTACTACTGTATGAGAACCAATGTAACCTGTTCCTCCAGTAACTAATATCTTCTTTTTCATTAGTCGTTTTTTATGTTAATTCGTGAATTACAAATTTAAAAAATAATAAATGGTTTACCACTTTTTTAGACGCTATATTATACGAACTCTCTTCAAATGAATTGCGATAAGGAGTATGAGCTACCTATCTGCTCTTAATTTAGCGAAATCAACTCTCCTCCTATCCCTAGTTGAAGTGCCTCAATTAGCTCTTTTTCAATCTTAAACCCTCTTTTTATTCGCCCATTTACAGATAAGTAAGCCTCGCTAAATCCCCAATTTAGATCGCAAACATCCTTATATTAATTTAATAAAACCACTTGTAATTTTAAATATTTATTATAACTTGCCGAGTATTAATTAAAAACACTATAAATTAGGTTTCAATATTATGAAAAGATTACTAGTAGTAGCACTTCTTCTGTGCACAACCTACTTTATCCAAGCACAAACTAGAATGTTGGTTATTGGTGCACACCCAGACGATTGTGAATTATTGGTTGGGGGTACAGCAGCTAAAGTGATAGAATCGGGAGGTACAGTAAAATTTGTTTCGATGACCAATGGAAACAAAGGACATCACATTTATACACCCGATGAAATTAAGGAGGTGCGCTATAAAGAGGTACAAGAGGTTAAAAGAAGATTAGGTTGTGAATACGACATCATAGATAACAACGATGGTGAGCTAATGGCTACTTTAGAGAATAGAAATGTGGTTATTCAGCTTATTCGCGATTTTAAAGCCGATGTAGTTATTACCCATCCACCTTATGACTATCACCCAGATCATAGAAGAACATCTACTCTGGTTCAGGATGCAGCCTTTATGGTTACTGTTCCTCATGTTCTTCCTGAGGTTCCTTATTTACGTAACAACCCTGTTTTCCTTTACACAGGCTCGCGTTACGTTAATCCAATGAACCCAAACCCAGAAATTGCAGTAGACATCACCGATTTAGTAGATCATAAAGGATATATTGTTGATGCTCATGTCTCTCAGCTTTACGAATGGCTGCCTTGGATCAATCAAGACAAGCGCCCTATTCCACAAACAAAAGAGGAGCGTAAAACCTACATGCATAATTACATTCTAAACCGTAATAAGGTGATGGATCACATGAAACCAGCGATAAAGAAGTGGTATGGCAAAGAGGCTAAAAAGGTAAAAGCGGTTGAAGTTTTTGAAATTTGTGAATTTGGAAGAAAAGTGAACGATGAAGTCATCGTAGAGCTTTTCCCCTTTTTAAAGTAATATATAAAGTTTTGGTTAATTAAAAATCAGGGAATGTGTCGGCCGACTCACTCCCTGATTTCTTTTATAAACAAATGTAACAAGTATCTATCTTCTCTAAGAGAGAGGTTCTAACTCTTAAGTAAAGCAAAGTAAGTGATTTTAGTCTATCTCAATCTTACCTTAAAGACTTCCACAGTCTACCATTCTTAGAGTTTAGAACCTCTGTTTTATGCTCCTCTTCAAGAAGTTCTAAATGCTGGATTGCCTCGTGTAGCGTTAAGTCCAAAAGGGCCGATAGCTCTTTAGCTGTTAAACTTCCATAGCTATTTAAAAGCTCTAGCGGACTCTTATAAGACCCTACAGATTGAATACCAGGTGCTAATCTTCTTATTATTTTATCGTAATGTGGAAAAGGTCGGACGCCAAAAACAAACTCCTCTTCTCCATCTTCATTTACAAAAAAGAGCGTTGGAAAACCACGTACGCCAATTCGTTTTGTTAGCTCCAGATCTTTTTCAAAAGCCATCTGACCAGCGTGGTAATAGTCGTCTTTTAACTGGGTTAAATCCATCCCCAACTTAAAAGCCTCCTCTTCCATCACTTCCCAACGAGAGATGTTTCTTTTCTCCAAGAAGAGCGCCTCTCTAAGCCGGCGTAGAAACTTCCTTGCCACCTCTTCTCCTTGTAATTGTGCAGCCTTAAAAGCTATGGATGGAGGGTAAGAGGAGTCTAAAGGATCTTCCAACCAAACATCGCCATTGATAGGCATGTGGTAATATTCACTAGCCTCATCCCAATGGGCTGCTAACTCTTTTGGAGAGTTAATATCACTCCCTTCCAAAGAGTTCCATTTGGGAAGTAAGCCTCCCATGTGGTACTCTACCTCGATTTGATCTCCATACGTTAGCTCTATTTTTCGCAAACGAGGCTCTAAGCCCCAACAGGCTGAACAAATGGGATCTGTGAAGTAAGCTATTTTTAAAGGATGATTTTTGGGAGGCGATAAAATAATATCTCTCTCCTTTTTCTTTTCACCCTTTATCTCACACACTCCTGTTTCTAAATCACAAAGTACAGCTGGTTCGTTTTTCATGACACTACTCTTTTTACTTTTCCAACTAAAATAATAACCTATTGGTGCGTAAAAAAGTTTAGCGTTCGATCGTTTATATCCGCTTCTTTTTTATTTTTTCACATTCTTTTCCATATCGTCCCCTCTTCTAAGAGGATTATTCATCTCTCCTCTTGAAGTTCAAAACCTACTTTACAAAGCCTAATCATCAATAGCTCCTTCCTTACTCTTCCTAAAATAACGTTGCTCCCTTCCCTATAACTCCGTTTACAAGTTGGCTATTCCTAAAGCAACTTATTGGCGGGTAACTTGAGGGAAGTACTCCTCACTAGTATACAGCTATAAATTTGCCTTCCATCTCTACAACACTTCCTCTCTGTATGGAACCAAAGCTATTATTCCATCGTAATCTCTGAGTTTTTCTTACCTTTGTGGCTCAAAATAAATTAAGAATGGAGAGATTAGTAAAGCAAATTGCTTTTATAAAGGAGATTGATAAGGTTAAGTATATTTTAAGGAGAACCAAACTTTTCAATAGCGACCGGCGAGAGAATGATGCAGAGCACAGCTGGCACCTTGCCATGCTTGTTATGACGTTGTCAGAACACGCCAATGAGCCTATTGATGTGTGTAAGACCATGAAGATGGTACTCATTCATGATATAGTAGAGATCGATACGGGCGATATCTTTTTCTTCGATACAGAGCGTAGCCATGACAATACTGAGGAGGAGCTAAAAGCAGCGAAGCGAATATTTGGCATGCTCCCTGAGGATCAGGCAGAGGAGTTTCTTAACCTCTGGATAGAGTTTGAGACCAAAGATACTCCAGAGGCTCGTTTTGCACGAGCGGTAGACCGACTTGAACCGATGTTACAAAATGCTTCAAACAATGGGGGTACTTGGCAGGAGTTTGATGTACATTACGATGCTGTGCTAGAGAGTAAGATGGGAATTGATAAGAGCTCTAAAACCATTTGGGAGTATATTCTAAAGGTGTTGGAGGAGAGTGTAGAGCGAGGTATCTTGAAAAGAGACTAAAAATAAAAGAGCCATCAATTTTGAAGATTGATGGCTCTTTTATTTTTTTATTCCTAATCTATTTTAGGAGCAGCAATGTTCACACACAGCCACTTTTCTATCTCTGTTTTTAGGATCACATTGCATCGCTGTATCTACAGCCTCTTGTGTCGATCCATAAACTCCTAAGTTCTCTCGATAGGATTTAGGTAAATGAGCACACCCCTCTTTATGCAGAGGATACTCACCCGAAGGTAACGTGTTTAAATCTAAATAAAATCGTTTCATATTTTTATCTATTTATTGTTAACCTCCATAAGATAAGCTTTTTATTTAACATTCTCAAATGGACCTTTTTCACTTAGAAGCTGATGTCCCAAATTCCGCAGGTTCTCTCCAAATGAATCAGGGCGCTACCGTACTCTTTTAAAGTGGAGAGATACTGCTCTTGTACCTCATTGTTTGTACGCTGAGCAATAAGAACCTCCAAAATGCTAGTCTCTCCGCGCTTGTATCGATAGACCATACCCTGCAACACCTTTGCCGACTCCTCCAATAGCCCCTTGCGGTACTGTGAAACTTGGCGCTGGGCCGACTCATACAGGTAGTATGCCTTGGATACTTCTACCTCTAGTTCTAGTTCTCTATTTTGCTCCTCTATCCGTTTTTGCTCTAAAGCAAACCTACCAGCACGTACACTCCCTCGGTTTGTGTTCGAGAGTTTTAGTGGGACTGTTACCCCTCCTTTTAGGGTGTGTTTATTGGGGAATAATCCGTGCCAATCTCGCTCGTACCCTACCATCAAGCCTAGATCTAATCTTCGCTCCGCACGAATCGATTTTAGAAGTTGTGCGGATACAGCTGTTCCGTGCTGGGCAATCTTCAGCTCCACACGATGCTCTTTGGCCAGCTCTATTAAGTCGGCCAACTGATAGGCTCTCTCTAGCTTACTCCAGCTCCCTTTGGGGGTATAGAGCTCACTCATCCCTCTACCCATGTAGCGATTGAGTAGAGCCAAAGCCGATTTATACGCAGCCTCCTGCTGGTAAACCTCATTAAGTAAGGTTGCAGCCTCTAGTTTGGACTGTCTTGCATCGTTTTCGGTAATCTCTCCTAAGGCAAACCGTAAACTATCCGACATACTTAGCTGAATCATCTTCTCATAAGAGTTTCTCTTAACGGATAGAAGCTCGCGCTGTAAGATTGCATCTAAATAAGCATCTGCTGCCTCCGAACGTAGGTCTTGGAAGAAGGCTTCTAATTCGAGCTGAACTCCTTCGGCCTCTCGTTTAGCCAAACGAATTCGATTGCCTCGCTTATTCCCTAGCTCTAGGTTGTAGCTCAACTCCAATGAATAGTACTCTTCTCCTCCTTCAAACTCAAGTTCTGGATCGGGAAAAACGCGTGCAGCTACAATACCTGCCTGTGCTATATCTAGCTCATACCGTTCACCCAAAAAGCTCAGGTTGCGCTCTCCCACCTCCTTGAGGTACTTCTCAAAGGTAAGTTCGCCTTGAATCTTGCTCTTCTCCTCTTGAGCTACTCCTGAAAGGGGTAAGAGAAGGAGAGCAAGTACTACTAAATAATTATAGGATTGGATTCTCATTTTCTTCTTTTTTTGCTATTCTTTGTTTTGCTTTATTCTCAACACGCTCCTCCACAAAGTAGTACACAACGGGTAATACAAAAAGGGTTACCACGGTTGAGAACATTAAACCATATACAATTACAGTGGCCAAGGGACGCTGAACATCCGACCCAATTCCCGTTGCCATTGATGCAGGGAATAGCCCTAGCATGGCAACTGTAGCTGTCATTAGTACCGGACGAAAACGGTGTCGGGTGCCATCCAGCACAGCCTCTAATAGGGTCTCTCCCTCGGCTCGTAACACATTGATGTGACTAATCATAATTACCCCATTTTGGATGGCTACTCCAAAGAGAGCGATGAAACCAACTGCCGATGATACATTGAGCGTCATTCCGCGCAGGTTAAGTGCCAACATTCCTCCAAAAATGGCCAAGGGTACAATAATCAAGACCAAACCAGCTTGCCTGAACTTTCCAAAAGTGAGGTAGAGCAGGAAGAACATCAGCAGTAAGGCCAAGGGTACAATCACCGCCAAACGTGAGTAGGCACGGTTTTGATTTTCAAACTGACCACCCCACTTCACGTGGTACTTATCGTGATCGTACGATACCTGCTCTTCTATGGCACGATGTGCCCTGTTTAAAAAGGTAGAGAGGTCTGTCCCCCTTAAGTTTACCTTTACGGTTAGGTGTCTCTTATTCATCTCCCGAGTAATGGTACTTTCACCCGTACTCATCTTGATATCGGCCACTTGAGAGAGAGGTATTTTAGCCCCAGTAGAAGAGGTAAGTAGGAGTCCGCCAATCTTCTCCTTAGAGTTCCTATACTCCTCTTTGTATTTACAGGTAATATCATAGACCCGATCATCTTGGTAAACTTGTGCTATGGCTTTTCCACCAATGGCTATCTCTATTAAATCGTTTACATCCGAAACATTTAGTCCGTAACGTGCTATGGCATCTCGATCCATATGAATTTGCAACTGAGGCAAAGGGGGTTCTTGATCGATCGCCAAGTCGCTCGCGCCTGGAACAGTGTGTAGTACATTCAAAATCTCTTCGGCTATTCTTCGAGTCTCCTTAAAGTTTTCTCCGTATACTTTTACAACCAGTTCACTATGTGCTCCCGATATTTTATCCATAACCCCATCAATCATCGGCTGACTAAATCCGACAATCACTCCTGGCAATGTGGCGTACTCGGCATCGAGCTCGGCTATCAAATCCTCTTTTGTTTTTCCTCTTGGCCACTCGTTATAGGGCTTTATCCCTACCGAAACCTCAAAGTGAGAAGGGGTAAAAGGGTCGGTCCCATCGTCGTTCCTACCTGCTTGAACAGCTACATAGGTTATTTCTGGGTACTTCATTGTTCTTGCTCGGAGGGTATCAGACATCTCCTTGGAGCGCTCTATGGTTATTCCAGGAGGCAAACTCACTTGAAGCCAAATGGATCCTTCATCCAACTCGGGAAGGAAATCTTTTCCTACCATTCCTGTTAATATAATAGCCCCTATAAAAATGAGAGCCAAGGTACTAAAAACCTCTTTGGGTTTATGAATAAGCACATCCATCACCTTACTGTACCTCTTGCCGAGTCGCTCTAACCATCGGTTTTGATACACCTTTCTTGGCTTTCGGTAAATGGCATATCCCAAACCTGGTATCAAGAATAGGGCTACCAGCAATGCTCCAAAGAGTGCATAACTCACCGTAAAGGCCATAGGGGTAAATAGTTTTTTCTCTACTCGTTCAAAGGCAAACAGAGGAATATAGGCGGTTATAATAATGATGGTTGCAAATAAAATTGGTTTTGCAACATCTACTACTCGCTTGGCAATTGTTTTCTCTGTTAACTCCTTTTGTGGGTGATCCTCTCTCTTTTTTAAGATGGTCTCCATCATTACAATGGCTCCATCTACTATAATACCAAAGTCGATTGCTCCCAAAGAGAGCAGGTTGGCTGGTATGTTGGTAAAGTGCATCAGGATAAATGCTACCAGTAGGGAGATGGGTATCGTGAGTGCCACTAAAACAGCTCCTCGCCAATCTCCTAAAAAGATAATGAGGACAATGATAACCAAACCTATCCCTTCGATAAGGGTTCGAGAGACTGTGTTCAAGGTTGTATCCACCAGGTCGGTTCGATCTAGAAAGGTATGAATATTAACCCCCTCTGGAAGGGTCTCCTCATTGAGTTCTTCTACAGCTGCCTGTATTCCTTCTAATACCACCGATGGGTTTTCATGTTTCAACAGCAATACAATACCCTCTATACTTTCTGAGTATTCCCGCTCACGATCAGAGTATCCAAATACCCCTTTTCGTTCTAGGTTTCCATATTTTACCTTTCCTAAATCATTTAGGAAAATAGGCACTCCTTTCTCTGAGCTTACTACAATTTTCCCTAAATCGTCTAGGTTTTGAACTTGACCTATTCCGCGTACCACATAGCCCAAGTCTCCTTGGTTTAGGATACTTCCTCCCACATTGGCATTGTTGTTCTCTATCGCCTCTACCACCTCTCCTAGAGATAAGCTAAACTGCTCGAGTTTCTGTGGGTCTAACTCTACTTGAAACTGAGTGGTTATTCCACCAAAGTTACTCACATCGGCCACTCCCGATACCTCTTTGATGCGGGGTATCACTACCCAATTCTGCAACTCGGTAAGTTCACGAAGTGAATGGTGATCACTCTCTAAAATGTAACGATAAATCTCACCTGTTGGGGAGGTTAATGGGTCGAGTTCGGCAACCGCTCCATCGGGTAAGTCGACCTCGGCTATACGCTCCTGCACCCTTTGCCTGCTCCAATAATCTTCCACTCCATCTTGAAACACGATAGTAATCATGGAGAGTCCGAAGGTACTTTTGCTTCGCATCACATGCATTCCGGGCATACCGTTAATGGCACGCTCCAAGGGAATGGTTATTTGTTGTTCTACCTCCTCGGCAGCTAAGCCGGGAACCTGTGTAACTACTTGAGAGGTTACGTCGGCAATATCTGGATATGCTTCAATGGCTAACTGCTTCCAAGAGTAGTAACCAAATACACAGATCAATACAAAAAGTAAGGATACAACCCAACGCTTTTGTAGGACTGTGAGCATAAAATTAGTTCTTTTCATTCTTCCTTTTTTTTACTTATTTGAGGTAATATCCTCCCTCACTAATAATTAAATCTCCCGCTGTTAGCCCTTGGCTAATGATTGCTTTACCACTCTTTATGGTCTCTACCTCTACCTTTGTCTTAATAAAGGTAGTAGGGGTTAGCTGACGATAAACATAGTTGTATTCATCGGCTTGTAAAATGGCTTTCTCTGCTACGACTAGGCCTTGAGACTCTTTTCCAGAAAAGGTTACTGTAGAGTACATTCCTAGTTTTACTAAATCTTCTCTATTCTCAATGACAGAGAGCACTTTAATGGAGCGAGTATCTAAGTCGATCGCTTCATCGATGTGAAAAACCTTACCTTCTATCTGCTGATTGGGCAATGCAGCTATGTGAATACTCATATCGTCGCCCTCCTGAATGAAACGGATATCCTTCTCTTTTACTTGAGCGGCCACCCAAAGTTTAGACAGGTTCGCTACAACAGCTACAGGATCTCCCTCACTACTGATGTATTGTCCGGTTATGATGTTATTCTCAATCACATCTCCCGCTAATGGGGAGCGAACAACCAATGGCTGACCCAATACCATATGGGTAGGCTCGGTCTGATAGACGCGCAAGGCGGCCAATGCATTTTCATACTCTTTATCGGCTACACGCAAGGCATTCTCTGCCTCCTCTAACTCTCGCTGAGAGCCAACTCCGTTAATTATTAGGTCTTTTTTACGCTTTAAATCATTTAAGGCTAAGTCACGTTCAGACTCTGCCTGAAAGAAATCTTTTTGTGCGGAAGTAAACTCGGATGAGCTTATTTCAAACAAAGGGGTGTTTTGTGCTACGCGTTGCCCCAACTCTACAAATGAGCGAACGACTCTTCCAGAGAATGGAGGAGCTATATAGGCATACTGCGTTGGAATGGCTTGAACGGTTCCTGCTGTTACCACCTCACGGGTATAAGATTCACTTTGAACCGGAGAGACGACGACTCGCTTTGCCAAATAGGTTGTATCATGAACCAAGGCAGTATCGCCCTTTATTTCATAGGCTCTCCTCTCCTGCTCTACTCTCTTCTCTTTACATCCCACTAGTGCTACTCCTAGCACAGTGGCTAGTAGAATTCTTCTTAGCATATCTCTCTTTTTTATATTCGGCTGCAAAATTAGGCCTACTCTTCTCTATAAAATAGTAAAAGCCATTAGAATCGGATTAGAATTAATCCGAAGATTCTAATAACTTTCTAATAGGAGGAGAAATAGTAAAAAAAAGAAAGGTTTTACTTCCCATAAGCGCCCTATCTCTATTTTAAATTTTACTTTAAATGTAGGTGTTAAAAGTAAATAAAAACAGTATAAGAAAAAGAGGATTAAATATAATTTATTAACTAACCCGTTGAAAAGTAAAAAAGGGAATATTTTATTCGTTTATATTTATATTATTATAAATCAACTCACTACACAGGCCTACCTCCTATAAAAAACTTTTTATCCAACCTATTATTAACTATATGTTTTTTAACATATCAACATTTATTAAATCAATTGTGAATTATTGTAAATTAACAACGTTAACAAATGAAAGAGGGATAGTTAACCCCTATCCTTTTAATACTAAAAACATATAACATGAAAACATTAAAGACAAGAAAAAGAAGTTTCTTCCGAAGGAGGATGCCTCTTTTTAGCACCAAGAAGTCTCTCGCAATTCTTTCGGCCTGTCTTCTATGTTCTACCACCGCTTTTGGTGTACCTAACTCTGTTAGAAAGAACATAAAAGACTCCGAAGTAGATGCT
>JASLCM010000264.1 GCA_030151845.1 Bacteroides sp. | reverse complement strand
ACTGAAGAGGTTGAGGTTAATATGGTTCAAAAGTGGCCTGTGAAGGTTCCTATGTTAAACTATCAGGAAAAACCTCGCCCATATAAAATACTAGAAACGGGTGTTCGTGTAATTGATACACTTAATCCGATTGTTGAAGGGGGTACAGGTTTTATTCCTGGTCCGTTTGGTACAGGGAAGACAGTTTTACAGCATGCCATATCTAAACAAGCAGAAGCAGATATCGTTATTATTGCTGCTTGTGGAGAACGTGCTAATGAGGTGGTAGAGATCTTTACAGAGTTCCCAGAGCTAATAGACCCTCACACCGGTCGTAAGCTTATGGAGCGTACGATTATTATTGCAAACACATCTAATATGCCAGTAGCTGCTCGTGAAGCTTCTGTTTATACAGCTATGACCCTTGGAGAGTATTACCGGGCTATGGGATTGAAAGTGTTATTGATGGCAGACTCTACATCGAGGTGGGCACAAGCTTTACGTGAGATGTCTAACCGTATGGAGGAGTTGCCTGGACCAGATGCTTTCCCTATGGACCTTTCTGCAATTATATCTAACTTCTACGGACGTGCAGGACATGTTAAATTGCATAATGGAGAGGAAGGATCTATTACCTTTATAGGAACAGTATCACCTGCTGGTGGTAACTTAAAAGAGCCAGTTACAGAAAATACTAAAAAGGTTGCTCGTTGTTTTTATGCTCTAGAACAAGCACGTGCAGACCGTAAAAGATATCCTGCAGTTAATCCGATCGAGTCTTATTCTAAATACATTGAATACCCTGAGTTTGAAGAGTATATCTCAAAAAAAATTGGAGATGATTGGACAACCAAGGTAAATGAATTGAAGACAAGGTTACAGCGAGGAAAAGAGATTGCAGAGCAGATTAATATTCTTGGAGATGACGGAGTACCTGTTGAGTATCACGTTGTTTTTTGGAAGTCTGAGTTGATAGATTTTGTCATCTTACAGCAAGATGCTTTTGATGAGATTGATGCGGTTACTCCTTTAGAAAGACAAGAGGCTATTCTTGATTTGGTTATAGGTATTTGTCATATGGAGTTCAAATTCGATACTTTCTCGGAAGTAATGGATTACTTTAAGCAGATGATTAATATTTGTAAGCAGATGAATTACTCAGAGTTTAAGTCTGAGAAATACAATTCATATTATAGTGAACTTCAGGATCTTATTAATGAGCGTAAAGTTTCTGAAAACTAAAAATAGAACTATGGGAACAAAAGCATTTCAAAAAATATATACTAAACTTTATCAGATAACTAAGGCGACCTGTATGCTTCATGCTGAAGGTGTGGGCTTTGAAGAGCTTGCTTTAGTGGATGGAAAGTTAGCACAGGTTGTTAAGATAGATGGAAATGAGATAACCTTACAAGTGTTTGAAGGAACTGAAGGCATTCCTACTAATGCTGAGGTTGTGTTTTTAGGAAAAGCACCAACTCTTCGTGTTAGTGAAAATCTAGCAGGGAGGTTCTTTAATGCATTTGGTGATCCTATTGATGGTGGACCAGACGTGGAGGGACAAGAGGTTGAAATTGGCGGCCCTTCGGTTAATCCTGTGAGGAGAAAACAGCCATCTGAGTTAATCGCAACTGGTATTGCAGGAATTGACTTAAATAACACATTGGTCTCTGGGCAGAAGATTCCTTTTTTCGCAGATCCGAATCAGCCTTATAACCAAGTAATGGCTAATGTTGCTTTAAGAGCTAAAGCAGATAAGATTATACTTGGAGGAATGGGATTAACCAATGACGATTACTTGTATTTTAAACAAGTTTTCTCTAATGCTGGTGCGTTGGATCGTATTGTTAGTTTTGTTAATACAACGGAGAACCCTCCAGTTGAGCGACTTCTTGTTCCGGATATGGCTTTGACGGCTGCAGAGTATTTTGCAGTTGAGCACAATGAGGAAGTTCTTGTTCTATTAACCGATATGACCTCTTATGCGGATGCTTTGGCGATTGTTTCCAACAGAATGGATCAGATTCCTTCGAAAGACTCTATGCCAGGCTCTTTGTATTCTGATTTGGCTAAGATTTACGAGAAGGCTGTTCAGTTTCCTGCTGGAGGATCAATAACTATTATAGCAGTAACTACTCTTTCTGGAGGGGATATTACGCATGCTGTTCCTGATAATACAGGGTATATTACAGAGGGTCAGCTTTTCTTAAGAAGAGATGCTGATATAGGGAAGGTGATTGTAGACCCATTCCGTTCTCTTTCACGATTGAAACAGCTGGTTATTGGAAAGAAAACGAGAGAGGATCATCCTCAAGTAATGAATGCTGCAGTTAGATTATATGCAGATGCTGCGAATGCAAAAACCAAGCAAGAAAATGGTTTTGATCTTACAGATTATGATGAGAGAACTTTAGCTTTTGCTAAAGATTATTCAAATAAGCTATTGGCTATTGATGTAGATTTAGATACAACAGAGATGCTTGACACAGCTTGGGGACTCTTTGGTGAATATTTCCGTCCAGAGGAGGTGAATATGCGTAAAGAGTTAATGGATAAGTATTGGACAGCAGATAAAGAATAAAAGATATAGAAAGTAATGGCTATTAAATTTCAATATAACAAAACTTCGATGCAGCACTTGGATAAGCAGTTAAAGATGCGTATCCGAACGCTCCCTATAATAAAAAATAAGGAGAGTGCTTTGCGGATGGAGGTCAAGCGGTGCAAGGTTGATGCAAAAGATCTTGCTGTTCGACTAGAAAATCAAATTCAACA
>JASLCM010000248.1 GCA_030151845.1 Bacteroides sp. | reverse complement strand
AGTATATGCCACTCTTTTGCTACAACTGGAACAGGTGGCTTCTCTACCAAACAAACGAGTATTGCTTATTACAATTCTTCATATATAGAATATGTTATTTCTTTCTTTATGATTCTTTCTGGAGTTAATTTTACACTCCTATTATTCTTTGTAACAGGGAAACTCAAAAAAGTATTCAAAAACTCAGAATTAAAATATTATCTTGGATCTGTTCTTGCACTAACATTAATCATTACAGTTGGACTAAATTACACTGCTGATTATGATTGGGAAGAAGCTTTTCGTAAAGCTATTTTCCAAATAGGTTCCATTCATACATCTACAGGTTTTGCCACCGATAACTATATGAATTGGACGCCTTTTCTTTGGGGTTTATTATTCATTCCCATGATTGTAGGAGCTTGTGCTGGTAGTACCTCTGGAGGTTTTAAGTGTGTTCGTATTGTTATTCTATCTAAAATAACACACAATGAATTTAAACGTATTATTCACCCCAATGTCGTATTAAGAGTCAAGGTTAATAATCAAACTATACCTAATACAGTACAAACAACTGTATTAGCATTTAGCTTTATATTTGTTCTCATTGTTCTTACAGCTACACTCCTATTAATGGCAATGAATATAGAGTTTCTAGAGTCCTTCGGTGTAGTCATTTCTAGCATCAGTAATATGGGACCAGCATTTGGTAAGTTTGGACCCGATTTTTCTTGGAGCGCATTACCTCCTGCAGCAAAATGGATTTCCTCTTTTTTAATGCTCACAGGACGTTTAGAGCTTTTCACAATACTATTACTGTTTACACCAGGATTTTGGAAAGGGTAGCCTCTAAATAGTCTTATTTGGAGCTATGAAGTCTATTAGCTTATCTTTCTTGAGATGATAAAGATACCTCACGATACGCTCTTCATATTGCTCTTCCCTTTCAAAGTGGACAGATAACTCATTCACTATCGCTCCTATAGACTTTTTATTATCAATGAGCTTCCAAACCTCTGACCCATGAACATCCAAAGGAACTTTGATCTCAGGGGATATCTTCTTCGGAAGGAAATATTTATTCATCCATTTCGACTTGAAACGCAGAATACCTAAAGTTACCTTACCTTCCTCACCTATATATGTAAAAATGTGACTCCTACGCATAGGAATCACATCTAATATATTTATTTTATTATACTTTGTACTCATTAGCTTTTAACATTAGGCTCTTCTAGTCCATACCCATGTTTCTTATCTTCAGCCTTAAGCCATAGACCAAGAATACAAGCGATAATACCACAAGATGAGAAAACTAACATCGCTGGTGTATAGTTATAAACACCATCATTAGCCATTAAAACTTCTGCTGGATTAGATTTATCTAAAACCACACCAACTATAATAGGGAATAACCATAAACCAAAGTTTTGAATAAGGAATATAATACTATAAGCAGATCCTAAATAGGTTTTATCAACCAAATGTGGTATTGATGGCCATAAAGCTGCAGGAACTAAAGAGAATGATACTCCTAAAACTAAAATAGCAGTATATGCAACAAAAATACTATTACTATCACCTTGAGCAAATGGATAAATAGCGAATGTTAAATGACAAACAAACACCAAAATAGAACCCAATATAAGCATGGTTGCACCTTTTCCTTTTCTATCTAAGAACCAACCTAATACAGGTGTTAAAAACATAGCTCCCATTGGAAACCATGAAAATAGTTGAGAAGCCTCAGCCGTTGGTAAACCCAAACGATTTTCGAGCATGCTAGTCGCAAATTTTTGAAAAGGGAATATAGCAGCATAATAAAGCACACATAAAAGAGCTGTAATGATATATACCTTATTAGTCAATAATTTACCCAAATCACTCATTTTAAAGCCTTCTTCTGGCTCTTCATTAACCTCTTTTGAGTGTTCTGCATCTTGAGCATCAAGCTTCTTGTCCATAAGTGTATAGACGAAGAAAGTAATGAAACCTATACATAGAAACAAACAGCACAAAGCTACTGGTCGTACTACATCAGGAGTACCTAAATTTGCAAAGAATGGAGAAATCCAAAAAACAGCAAAAACGCCCAAGCGAGCAATAGCCATTTCTAACCCCATAGCCAAAGCCATTTCTTTTCCAGCAAACCATTTTACAATAGTTTTAGAGACTGTTATACCAGCCATTTCAATACCACAACCAAAAATAGCAAACCCAAAAGAGGCTAATTTAGCTGCTGGGGGAAATGATACAGCAAAGCTATTTAACAAATCATAGATAGCATTTCCTTCTACAAATAAATCACTTATAGCATACAGTTTGATAGCTGCACCGATAATCATTATGCTACAAGATAATAATCCCGTAAAGCGAATACCTGTTTTGTCTAAAATAATACCTGCAAAGAATAAAAATAGAGCAAAAACATTAAGAAAGTACTCTGAACTAGCAAATGTTCCATAAACATCTGGAGTCCATCCTTTTTCTTGTTCTAGTAAGGTTTGTAGGGGTGATAATACATCAACAAACATGTATGCAAAAAACATGGTTGTTGCAACGAGAACCAACGCAGTCCACCTCAGGACTACGGATTCTCTCATTGTTTCATGAGAAATTTTATTCATTTTATATGCAATTAGTAGTGTCTATATGCAATTATGGCTGTAATACAATTGTATTACAGCCATAAT
>JASLCM010000245.1 GCA_030151845.1 Bacteroides sp. | reverse complement strand
TGTTTATATTGGTCCCTTTGCCTTTATTGGAGCGAATGTAATTATTGGAGAGCACACAACGATACATCCTAACGTTACTGTAGGTGACAATGCACAAATTGGTAGCCATACCATACTATACCCACAGGTTTCTATTTACCACGACTGTATCGTAGGGAATGAATGTATCATTCACTCTGGAGCTGTTATAGGTGCTGATGGGTTTGGGTTTGCACCAACAAAAGAAGGTTATGAAAAAATACCTCAAATCGGTATTGCAATCATAGAAGACAAAGTTGAAATTGGAGCTAATACCTGTATTGATCGTGCTACAATGGGGGCTACTATTGTTCACTCAGGAACAAAACTAGACAATCTTATTCAGATAGCTCACAACGATGAAATAGGCTCACATACAGTTATGGCTGCACAAGCAGGTGTTGCGGGTTCCACTAAAATTGGTCAATGGTGTATGATTGGCGGACAAGTTGGTATCGCTGGGCATGCTAAAATTGGTGATAAGGTAGGTATTGCTGCACAATCTGGAGTTGCAAGAAATGTAAAATCAGAAAGCAAAATTATGGGGTCTCCCGCTTTTAATGCAAAAGACTATATGAAGTCAGCAATGATTATTAAAAGACTTCCTGAGATTTACACTGAACTTGCTACCCTTAGGAAGGAGCTAAATGAATTAAAGAACAAGACTAAAGAATAGACCTATGTTAAAACAGAAAACACTTAAAGAAAGCTTTTCACTGAGCGGAAAAGGTTTACATACAGGCTTAAATTTAACCGTAACCTTTAACCCTGCACCAGAAAACCATGGGTATAAAATTCAACGTATTGACTTAGAGGACAAACCTATTATTGACGCTGTTGCAGACAATGTTGTAGAGACAACTCGTGGTACAGTGATCGCAAAAGGAGACATAAAGGTTAGTACCATAGAACATGGAATGGCTGCCTTATATGCATTGGGTATAGACAATTGTCTTATAGAAGTGGACGGTCCAGAGTTCCCTATTCTAGATGGAAGTGCTAAATACTATGTAGAAGAGATAGAACGTATAGGTTGCCAAGAACAAGCTGCAATCAAAGATATCTATATTATAAAATCTAAGATTGAATTTAAAGATGAAGAGACTGGCTCTTCTATCATCGTTCTACCGGATGAGAGATTTAGCTTAAATGTACTTATCTCTTATGACTCAGAAATTTTACCCAACCAATACGCAACTCTTGAGAATATGAAAGACTTCTCTAAAGAGATCGCTGGAAGTAGAACTTTTGTCTTTGTACGGGAGATAGAACCATTACTTCAAGCAGGATTGATAAAGGGAGGTGACTTAGATAATGCCATTGTTATCTATGAGAAAAAAATGTCTCAAGAGAATATGGATACATTGGCAAAAGCGATGGGAGTTCCAAGTAAGGATGCTGATCAGTTGGGGTACATTAACCACAAACCTTTAGTTTGGCCAAACGAGTGTGCTAGACACAAACTACTTGATGTTATTGGAGATTTAGCTCTTATCGGAAAGCCTATTCGCGGTAGAATCATTGCAACTAGACCAGGACACACTGTAAATAATAAGTTTGCTCGTCGAATGCGTAAAGCTATTCGCTTAAATGATATTCAAGCACCAATCTATGACTGCTCAAAAGAGCCCATAATGGATGTAAATAGGATTCGAGAGCTACTACCACATAGATACCCTTTCCAAATCGTAGATAAAATAACAGAGGTTGGAGCCAATTACATTGTTGGGGTAAAAAATATCACATCAAATGAACCTTTCTTCCAAGGACACTTTCCAGAGGAACCTATAATGCCTGGAGTTCTCCAAGTAGAATCTATGGCTCAAGTTGGTGGGCTACTGGTTTTAAACTCGGTAGATGAACCCGAACGTTATTCAACCTACTTTATGAAAATAGATAAGGTTAAGTTTAGACAGAAAGTTGTTCCTGGTGATACCATGATCTTTAAGGTAGAGCTTATAACTCCTATACGAAGAGGTATTGCTACTATGAGAGGATATGCATTCGTTGGAGAGAAGATAGTATGTGAAGCCGAATTCATGGCACAAATTGTAAAAAACAAATAAATATAAAATGATAAGTCCTTTAGCTTACATTCACCCTGAAGCAAAAATTGGAGAGAATGTAGAAATAGCCCCCTTTGTATATATCGATAAGAATGTAACTATAGGGGACAATAATAAAATTATGTCTAATGTCTCTATCCTCTACGGATCAAGAATCGGCAACGGCAATACATTTTTTCCTGGGGCTGTCATTGGAGCTACCCCACAAGATTTAAAATTTAAAGGAGAAGAGACTACTGCTATTATTGGCGACAACAACTTAATTCGGGAGAATGTTACAATCAATAGAGGTACAGCTGCAAAAGGTAAAACCGTAGTAGGAAGTAATAATTTACTGATGGAGGGTGCTCACGTAGCGCATGATGCTATCATTGGTAATGAGTGTATTATAGGTAATGCAACAAAACTTGCTGGAGAGATAATAATTGAAGATAAAGCCATTATTAGTGCTGCAGTCCTAATGCATCAATTTTGTCGTGTTGGAGGCTACGTTATGATACAAGGAGGATCTAGATTTAGCAAAGATATCCCCCCCTATATTATAGCTGGTAGAGATCCAATTACCTATAGTGGTGTAAACTTAATAGGCCTAAGACGACGAGGTTTTTCAAACGAGAAAATCCAACTGATATCAGATGCCTATAAAATTATCTATCGAAGCGGATTAAACATCTCTGACTCTCTACGACAAGTAGAAAGAGAATTACCAGAATGTGAAGAGATAAAGTATATTATTGACTTTATAAGAAAATCTGAACGAGGTATCATTAAATAGATTAACAGAAACAAAGAATAAAAGGAGGACTTGAGGAGGGTCCTCCTTTCTTATTTCTCCTATTTAATTTATCTTTGTGCACTCTTTTTATTAATTTTAGAATTAAATACAAAGTATATAAAGATGGTATATAAATTTTCAATCATATCTGAAGAAGTAGACTCCTTTCGAAGAGATATCCAGATCGATCCAGACGCTACATTTTATGAGCTGCACCAAGCAATCTTAGATTCTGTAAATTTCACTGAGGATCTCAACTCCTCTTTCCAACTGTGTGATGATTATTGGGACATAGAAAAAGAGGTAACACTGGAAGATCTAAACAGTAGAGCTGAGGATGACAGCTGGTTAATGAAAGAGGTGGAGTTGAGCGAACTCTTAGATGAAGAAGGGCAAAAACTTGTCTATCTTTTTGATGCTGAAAATGAACGAGGTTTTCACATGGAGTTATCAGAAATTATCACAGGCGTAAATCTAGAAAAACCAAATTGTACAAAAAAAGTAGGGAAAGCACCTGAACAATATCTAGTTGAAGAAACTGTTGTTCAAAACACTCCCAATCTGGATCTGGATGACTCCTTTTATGGCGACCAAGAGTTTAATATTGAAGACTTTGATCCAGAAGGATTTGATGAGCTAGATGATAATTCACAAGAGGAAAAGGAGTAATTTTTTCAATGAAGAAAACACTAATTGTTCTACTTGGACCAACAGGGGTAGGAAAAACTGAGCTTAGTTTAGAGTTTGCAGAAGAGTTCGGAACAGAGATTGTTTCTGCCGACTCCAGACAACTCTATGAACCTCTTAAGATAGGTACTGCTGCACCTACTCCTGAACAGCTAAAACGAGTAAGGCACCATTTAGTTGGGACACTAAATTTAACCGACTATTATAGTGCTGCTCAATATGAACAGGAGGCTATCCATATACTAACTGATCTTTTTAAAAAGCATAATGTTGTTGTTTTAACAGGAGGTTCAATGATGTATATTGATGCCATTTGTAAGGGAATTGATGATATACCAACTGTTGATTCAACAACTAGGGATTTCATGATGAACCGATACCAAGAGGTGGGTCTAGAGGCTCTTTGTGCTGAACTTAAGCTCTTGGATCCAGTATACTACAATGAAGTTGATCTAAAAAACCACAAACGTGTTATTCATGCTTTAGAGATTTGCTATATGACAGGCAAACCCTACAGTTCTTTTAGAAAAAACCAACCTAAGAAGCGACCTTTCAATATTCTAAAAATAGGCTTAAGACGAGAGCGAGAGGAACTTTACGAAAGAATAAATCACAGAGTTGACCTCATGATAGAACAAGGATTAGTTGAAGAAGCTAAAAAGGTTTATCCACAAAAGGGTTTAAACTCTTTAAACACTGTAGGATACAAAGAGTTATTCCAGTTCTTTGATAAAAAGTGCTCGCTAGATTTTGCAATAGAGAAGATTAAACAGCACTCAAGAATCTACTCTAGAAAACAGATGACTTGGTTTAAAAGAGATAAGACAATTCATTGGTTTCACCCGGATCAAAAAGAGGAAATTTCTCTTCTCTTAAAAACTCAGCTATAAATTATCAGAAACCACGTTTCACATATGCCTGTTTTAGTTGATCGATAGCTTGCTTTAAAAGCTGCATAGGCATACCTACATTCATACGCATAAAGCCTTTCCCCTCCTCTCCAAATGAGATTCCACTATTTAAAGCAAGCCCTGCATCTCGTACAAAAAACTCCTCTAACTCTTTTGGGGATAATTGAAGTGCATTACAGTCTAGAAATAGTAAAAAAGAGGCAGAAGGATAGATCATAGTTATTTTAGGACATTCGTGGTTAAGTCGGTCAGAGACATAAGCTATATTTTGAGAGATATAAAGTAGTAAGTTATCAAGCCATGCACTCCCCTCCTCCTGATAGGCAGCAATCAGACTACGGTACGCAAACAGATGACCACTATTTAAGTGATTTCGGGTTAAAAAATCAGTAAATATTTTATTCTTTCTTTTATTTTGTATGATCGAGTAAGAGGTAGATAATCCTGCTATATTAAATGCTTTACTGGGCGACATAAGAGTTATGGAGTTCTGAGCAGCCTCTTCAGATACGGTAGCGTAAGTAGAATGCTTATGTGGTGGCAAGGTCAAATCGGCATGTATCTCATCAGAGACGACCAGGACTCCCTCCTCTTCACAGATAGTAGCCAACTGAACCAAATCTGTCTTACTCCATGAAACACCTCCTGGATTATGAGGATTGCATAGTAAAAGGAGTTTACACCCTCTAATTTTATGTTTTATAAGCTCAAAGTCTAGCTCATATCCCCCATTAATATATACTAACGGAGCTTTAATCAGCTCTCTCTGATTCTCTATAACAATGGATTGAAATGGTGGGTAAACTGGAGGTGTTATTAAAACCCTATCTCCTTTTTTTGTAAAAGCATGTAAAACAAATAAGAGGCCACGTACCACTCCTGGAATGAAATTTATCTCATCTTTCTTTACCTTCCAACCATGACGCCGCCAAACCCATTTTTCTATAGCTTCTCTCCATGCTGTTGGCTCTCTTGTATATCCTAAAACACCTCCCTCAATTAATCTATTTATCTCCTTTATTATAAAAGCAGGCGTCTTTATATCCATATCGGCAACCCACATGGGTAGTAGGTCTTCTCTCCCCCATATCTCTTTCATCCCCTCTAGTTTTACTGAATCATATCCTTCTCGGTTTATAACACAGTCTAAATCACTTTTATTCATTGGCTTCCAATTCTTGTTTATTGCATCAAGTAAGATACTTTGAGCCTAAAAAAAAAGTTTTCTAGGCAACTTAACATTTAAGTTTGTATTTTTGTTACTACTATAGAGTAAACAAGAAAATTATGAAAAAAGCACTTTTTTTTGATATAGATGGAACGTTAGTTAGTTTTGAAACTCATCAAATTCCCAAAAGTACAATTAAGGCATTAAAGTTAGCTAAAGAAAAAGGACATAGACTATTTATAGCAACTGGGCGACCAAAAGCTATAATCAATAATTTAGATGTTCTAGGTGACTCCTTTTTTGATGGCTTTATTACGATGAATGGTGGCTACTGTTTTACTGAGGAGAAAGTGATTCACCAAAGTAATATTCCAGAGAGTGATGTAGTAGCTTTAGCTAATTACTGTGAGAAGAACAATCATCCAGTAATATTTGTATACGAGCATAATGTGGCTGTTGCAAATACCAACAAAATGCTTGAAGAGATCTTCTACGACTACCTAAAAGTGGATAAAATTCCAACCATAGCGTTTGATCAGGTAACAAAAGATAAGGTTTTTCAAATAACTCCCTTCCTAACTCTTGAGCAAGAGCAAGAAATTCTAGAAAAGATGCCTAATTGCGAAACAGAGAGGTGGTTTCCAGCCTTTACAGACTTTGTAGCAAAAGGAAATACCAAACAGCGAGGAATTGACGAAATAATCAACTATTTTAACATTCCGCTTGAAGACACAATAGCTTTTGGGGATGGGGGGAATGATATTAGTATGCTCAAGCATGCAAATATTGGTGTAGCAATGGGAAATGCTCATAATGATGTAAAGAAACATGCTGATATGGTTACATCTACAGTTGATAATAATGGCATTTGGAATGCTATGAATGAACTTAGCTTGTTATAAACGTGAAAAGTATAACTATAGATTTAAAGAATGAAGAGTTTCAGAAAGCTCTGCAGCTGATTCAGTTTACAAAGCAATCGGTTTTTCTAACAGGAAAAGCAGGGACTGGTAAATCTACTTTTTTAAAGTATATCTGTGCAAACACCAAAAAGAAGCACATCGTATTAGCCCCAACAGGTATTGCTGCAATAAATGCTGGTGGAAACACATTACATAGTTTTTTTAAACTTCCATTCTACCCGCTACTTCCTAACAACCCCAATTTAGAGACAAAGGGAGGTAGAATTCATGAGTTTTTTAAATATACCAAGCAGCATCGAAAAATATTAAAGGAGGTAGAACTGGTTATCATTGATGAGATATCAATGGTGCGTGCAGACACAATTGATGCTATTGATCGAATTTTAAGAATCTATTCACACAACCTAAGAGAACCTTTTGGTGGGAAACAACTCCTGTTAGTGGGAGATATTTTTCAGTTAGAACCTGTAGTTAAGAGTGATGATCGAGAAATTATATCTAAAGTATACTCTTCACCTTTTTTCTTTGATGCTATAGTTTTTAAACAGATTGAGCTTATTTCTATTGAGCTACAAAGAGTTTATAGACAAACTGATCCTTTATTTGTTAAAGTCTTAAACAAGATTCGAACAGATGAAGCTACTCCTACCGACTTAAAACTTATTAACACAAGAGTTCAATCTACTCCTAGTGCAGACGAACTCTACATCACTTTAGCGACAAAAAGAGACAATGTTGATTATATTAATAATAAAAAGCTAGAGGAGTTAAAGAGTACGCCCTTAACCTTTATTGGAAAAATTGACGGGGAGTTTCCTGAAAATAGCTTGCCCACTGCTAAAGAGCTAACATTAAAGGTAGGTGCGCAAGTTATTTTTGTTAAAAATGACTTTGATAAGAGATGGGTCAATGGGACTTTAGGTATAGTTACTGATATAGATGAAGATGGCTCACTCTATATTGAAACTGAAGATGGCGAAAATCATTTAGTTACTGTCGAGTCTTGGCAAAATATAAAGTACTCTTATGACGATGAGAAAAAAACAATTGTCGAAGAGATTCTTGGTTCATTCACTCAATACCCGATAAAGTTAGCTTGGGCCATTACAATACATAAAAGTCAAGGACTAACTTTCAACAGGGTCATAATAGACTTTGGGCAACGCACCTTCTCTGGAGGACAAGCCTATGTAGCTTTAAGTAGATGCACATCGCTTCAGGGAATGATTTTAAAACGACCAGTAACTCCTTCTGATATTTTTATAAGAAAAGAAGTACTAGAATTTGCAACCGCATTTAATAATGAGTCGGCTATCAACAAAGCAATGCAAGAGGCTCAAGCTGACCTTTATTATCAAGCTTCTATCAAAGCTTTTGACGCTGGTAACTTTAGTGAAACATTAAACAACCTTTTTTCAGCCATCCATTTAAGATATGATTTAGAAAAACCACTTTACAAAAGATTTATAGAGAAAAAACTATCCATTATTAATACCCTTAAACAAGAAAATGAAATGCTGAGAGGTCAGCTTGAGATTCAAACAAAAGAGCTCAAAAAGTATGCAAAAGAGTATTATATTATGGGTAACAGCTGTATTACTGAGGCTAAAGATAAAAAGGCTGCTCTTGCAAATTATAACAAAGCACTAAGTTTAGATCCAACCTTTGTTGATGCATGGGTAAGAAAAGGAGTAACTCTTTCTGATTTAAAGAGATTCGAAGAAGCCGAGACATCTTTAAATAAAGCGGTTTTACTAAACCCTAACCTCTTTAAGACTGTTTATAATCGAGGTAGAGTACGACTTCTTACTAAAAAGTATGAGGAAGCTGTTGCTGACTTAGACAAAGCAACGACATTCAAACCCGACCATTCAAAAGCTCATCGACTTTTTGGAGATGCATTACATGCAATAGGTAAAAAGGATGAGGCTGAGGTACATTGGAGGATAGCAAAAGATTTACGTAAAAAATAATAGAACACTAAGAATATGAAAAAAGGATTAAAAATTGCCACTATTGTTATTATAGGGCTTCTTCTGATTTTAATAACCTTACCTTTTGCTTTTAAAGGTAAAATTGAAACACTTGTTAAACAAGAAGGCAACAAACTGCTAAAAGCAGAGTTTGATTTTAAAAAGCTAGACATTAGTCTTCTACGAAATTTTCCACGAGCTACTGTAAGCCTTAAAGAGTTCTGGATTAAAGGTATTAATGAGTTTGAGAACGATACACTTCTAAAATCTAACGAACTATCGGCAACTATTAATTTACTCTCTTTATTAAAAAATGAGGAAATTGATATTCATAGTGTTTTGATAGATGAAACAACTGTAAAGGCATTAGTAACTAAAGAGGATAAGGTAAACTGGGAC
>JASLCM010000237.1 GCA_030151845.1 Bacteroides sp. | reverse complement strand
TAAATAAAGAAATTTATATCTCTTACTCCTCTTAAACTAGCTCTAAAAGATTTGATTTTAGCATTGAGTCAATGTATGTTTTTAAGTTGTTATTTAGCTCAGTGCTGATGATAGATTAATTTATATTTTTAATTCTTGAGTTATTCATCTAAAATGCTATTTTACAATAGTAACATATTTGAGTAACTCATTATTGTATCTCTTATGGTCTGTCGGACGCCAGTTGTTATCGTATATGCCAATGGTTTGTAGTTGATGCCTTTGAAGTAACGTATCAGGTTTAGCAGTACTAACTAAAACAAAGGGTATTCGGCTAGAAACTTCTATAGAGTCCTTAAGGTCTAGAGGTGTAATGGTCCGATTTGCTTCATAAACTAACTCCATACGAATGAACTCATTGGCTGGAGCGTAAAATTTATATTGCTTCAGCTCTTTAATAGCGCGTAGCTCTCTAATACTATGGCGGTCATCATTCACAAATATACTTTTAATCGGGTAAAAACAGAGCGTAGAAACAATAATCATACTAGTGGCTAGTGTTAGAAACGCCTTATTAGCCATTTTTTTACGAGTGGACTGTATTAGAGCAAGAGCTAGTGTTAGGAAAAGAGTTGATATAACGAAGAGTAGGATTGTGCTAATTTTACTCTCCTTGTATAAGAACAGGTAGAGACCAAGAGGTAATACAAGAAAGATAGCCCCTAGCAAATAGTTATTTGCCTTAAAAAATATCCGATCAATTCGCAAGTGTAATTTTTCCGTAACCAGATAATTCCAGTAAGATGCAATATTAATAGCCCCAGGAATGAGAAGAGGAAGCAGGTATCTTGTCTTTTTTTCGGGCATGAAAGATAGAAGAAGCAGAGACAATAGTGTCCAAGCGAAGAAGAGTAGGAGAGCTGGTTGGTTAGATTTTAACACTTTTCGCTGTCTGTAGGCATAGATAAGTGAAAAAATCCAAGTAAGTGCCCAAATACCCGACTCGGCAAAGAAAAGTTTGTAATAATGCCAAGGACGAACATTGTGGTTAATCCATGATCCACTCTCTTTATGCATTACACTTAGAAACTCCTCCTTGTGAAAAAGGTACATAAAGACCATCCACCAAGAGCTGATTAGTAAGGTTAGGATAATCATTAATGCAATAGAACCTCTCTTCTCTTTTATCGACGGACGATAAATAAATCCATAAGCGATTAGATAGGGAAGAAGTAGGGCGTAAAAGGAGACAGGTCCTTTCGATAGAAAGGAGAGGCCCATGAAAATACTACTACCAATGAGTAATGGGAATTGTGCTCCTTTTTTATTTAGCCCTTTTGTGAGCAGGTATATAGCTATAAGCATAAAACTGTGGCAGTAGATATCCCAAGTGGCATTTCTAGCCATCATCATGATGGAGTAGGAGGTGGCTAAAACAATAGCTGCATACAGTCCCAGTTTTCTATTCTTAGTTAGTTCTTTAACAAGAAGATAGATAAAGAAAACAAGAAGCATGCCCATGAAACCAGTCACTGCCCGTTGTGCACTCAGTGAATCTGGTAAAATATGCTCTACGCCTGCTGCAATCCACGTAGGCAGAGGAGGTTTTTCAAGCCTTAACTCTCCATTCATTGTTGGAACTAGATAATTAGAGTGTCTCACCATCTCTTGTGCTGTAGCTAAATTGCGAGACTCCATGTAGTCTGCAGGAATAACGTCGTTATTAACAAACAAGGTAAGCAGGGAGAGAATGGTAAGTATAAGAAAGTCGGTCGTTCTATTTTTCATAATGATAGGCTATAAACCAATCATAAAAGGCTTTTATTCCCTCTTTGAGATTGGTTGAAGGTTTGTATCTAAATTCTTTTTCAATAGATGTTGTGTCTGCAAAGGTGCAGTAAACATCACCCGGTTGCATGTCGACATAGTTTTTTATAGCTTTTTTACAAGCAACCTCTTCTATGGTGTTAATAAAATCCATCAGGTTTACTGGTGATGAGTGCCCTATGTTGAAAACTTTGCTAGGAATCTCTTCGCAACTAGGGGTGGGGATTATTTTTAGGATTCCTGTAACGATATCATCTATAAATGTAAAGTCGCGACTAAGATCCCCATGGTTAAATACCTTAATTTCTTTCCCTTTAAGGATTGCGTCTAAAAAGAGATACGGGGCCATATCAGGTCTACCCCAAGGACCATAAACCGTAAAGAAACGTAGTCCGCTACAAGCTAACTTATAAATAGAGGAGTAAGTATATGCAATAAGTTCATTTGCCTTTTTTGTCGCAGCATACAAACTGGCTGGTTGATCGGTTCGGTCAAGTTCGCTGTATGGAACTTTATTATTTTTACCGTAAACGCTGCTTGAACTAGCATAAACGAAATGTTTAACATGAACTCTTCTAGCCCCCTCTAAAACATTAGAGAATGCTACAATGTTAGCATCGATATAAGCCATGGGGTTAGTGATAGAGTAGCGAACACCAGGTTGTCCAGCTAAATGACAAACATACTCCGGTTGGAACTCTTCAAATAGCTCAAAGGTCTCTTCCCTTTCTGTTAAATCTACTCTCTTAAAAGAGCAGTTAGCCTGTTGTGAGGAGTAATATTGGTTATTCTTACTGGTAATGCCAATGTGTTTTAAACGGTCAATTTTTAATTTCGTACTGTAGTAGTCATTGATGTTATCAATGGCTAGTATTTGATGTCCTTCTTCTATAAGGCGCTCTACAACGTGCATGCCAATAAATCCAGCAGCACCAGTAACTAAAATTTTCATTGTATATGTTTTAAATTATCTCTTCTTTTTTGCTGTGAGAGTAACATGATGTTCCTAAGGTAGGCAATAAAACCAAAAGATTGTCCAACCATAAGAATGATATCTGATCGTATTGCACCATAGGTGATAATGATAGCAGAACCAATAAAGCTAAGTAGCCAAAATCCTAAAGGCAGGGTAGATTCTTTATTTCTTTTGGAGTATATAAATTGATAAACGAATCGGAAGGTAAAGATGAATTGTCCGAATGATCCAAAAAAGAGTAACCATAAAGGAACTTGATCATTTTTGAATAGAATATCTCCAACTTCGACCTGATTCATAAAGAGAGCCATGAGTGCGATAAATGGAG
>JASLCM010000234.1 GCA_030151845.1 Bacteroides sp. | reverse complement strand
CCATCTTCTCCTGGAGTTCCATGAATCGTTATATACGCATAATCAAACTTTATTTTTCGCCCTTGGTATAAAAACGAAAAATCATTTTTATCGACAGACAAAAGCTCTCCTTGGTAATTAACTCTCCAATCGGCACCCCTGAACTCTACAATAAAAACCTCATATTTGTCTTTATCTAAAAAGCCATAGATACCTTCTGCACTTCTTAAAGAGACTTCAAATTCAGAAGAGTCTCCACCTGCAACAATAGCAATTATTCGTTTCATCCTATTTAATATTTCTGGTATATTTTCTCCACTTATCTATCAGTTCAGATAAATCACGTGGTAGTTCTGAAGTAAAAAGAAGTTCTTCTCCTGTTTTAGGGTGAATAAACCCTAAACTTTTAGCATGTAAGGCTTGCCTAGGGCAGATTGAAAAACAGTTCTCTACAAATTGTTTATATTTTGAAAAGTGCGTACCACGTAAAATAAGGTTGCCTCCATACCGTTCATCATTGAATAGTACATGCCCTATATGTTTCATATGCACTCTAATTTGGTGAGTTCTACCTGTCTCTAACCTACATGAGATTAACGAGACATACATTAATGATTCTAAAACCTCATAATGAGTAACAGCATATTTTCCCTCCTCTTCATCCTCCATTACCGCCATTTGCAGTCGGTTTTTGGGATTACGAGCTATATTCCCAATAACTGTCCCCTTAAGCTCATCAAAAACGCCCCATACCAAAGCATTATACTCTCTTTTCGTTGTTTTATTAAAAAACTGCAACGCTAAATGCTGTTTGGCCTCGGCTGTTTTAGCCACAACAAGTAAACCTGATGTATCCTTATCTATACGATGCACTAAACCAACATTAGGGTCATTGGGATCATAGGTAGGTAAGTCTTTCAAATGCCAAGCTATAGCATGCACCAAAGTCCCTGAATAGTTTCCATGACCAGGATGTACTACCATCCCAGCAGGCTTATTAACAACTAATAAATAGTCATCCTCATATACAATCTCTAAGGGAATATCCTCAGGAATAACTTTGTATTCAAATCGAGGACGATCCATCATCACAGAAATAACCTCTAAAGGTTTTATTTTATAACTGCTTTTAACAGCTTTTCCATTTACCAGTAGAAAACCAGCCTCTGCAGCTTTTTGTATCTGATTTCTTGAAACATTTTCGAGCCGGTCACACAGGAACTTATCTATGCGAATGAGTGTTTGCCCTTTATCTGCAACTATTCTATGATGTTCATAAAGTGTTGCAGTATCATCTAGAGCATCTTCATCGTCTATAATATTCTTACAGTTAGCTTCTTCCATTCTTTCATTTTAGAACCAAGACTCCTCTATCACAGAGGGAGTTTTCTTATGAACCTCTTCATCGATAATCTCAATGCTATCCGTTGAAAGAGCCTCATCCGACCCATCTCCTACAACGAGAGTTAAAGTTGCACCTAACGGAACCTGATCGTTAGCAGTTAGCTCTCTCCCATTGTATTTAACGGCATAAACCCAATCTCGCTCACCACTAATCAACTCATCTTCAGTAAGCTGAAATCCATCTGCTAAAATACGTGCTTTTGCCTGACGAACAGAGCTATTATCGGCCACATCTGGGATTCTTTTACGCGGAACATTAGAGGTATTAATCGTTAAGTAAACAATACGACCACGCTTCACACGACTTTTCGCCGATGGCCTAACATCCAAAACAATTCCAGGTAATGCCTCCTCTACATAGGTAGAGTCTGATACAACAGCCTTCAACTCAACTTTCTCAAGTAAGCGAGTAGCCTCTTCCGATGCAAGTCCTTTTACCTCTGGTATTAATATAGCTTGACCATGTTGTGTATATCGATCTAAACCCTTAAGAACAAAAAATAAAAGTAAAGCAGCAGCTATACCCATTAATAAAACATTAACAAGTAGCCACTTAAACGATTTACGTGAAAAGAATTTATTCATTCGACATGAGCTGTTTTTATTCAAACAAATATACAATATTTACTTGATATCTCTTCTTGGTCTCTACTTTTTAGAGCTGTTTATAGTAATTTTCAACAGTTTAAACCATACTCTTTTAATAAAAAAGAAGCAAAGGAGACCTCCTTCACTTCTTCACTATCATTCAGATTATAATCATATAATAAGGAAAAACCCTTTATTATAGATTATCTTCCAACGTATTCGTCAGAAACAGTTAATTTCTTTCTACCTTTAGCTCTACGTGAAGCTAGAACTCTACGTCCGTTAGCGGTAGCCATTCTTTCACGAAATCCGTGTTTGTTTTTTCTCTTCCTGTTTGAGGGCTGAAATGTTCTTTTCATTGCTATATATGTTATTTTTTACGTTATTTACTATATGTAATCGGGCTGCAAAATTAGATACTTTTTATGGAATATCCAAGAATTAAGTCTTTTTAGTCTTAAGTTTTTTGCCTTTTTTCTCTTTTTAACGTACTTTTGTGGATATAAAATAGATTATTTTACATTGTACATAAATTATTGAAATTAAACAATATGGCAACAACTGCTGATATAAAAAACGGAATGTGCATCGATTTAGATGGTCAGTTTTACTTCATTGTAGAGTTCTTACATGTAAAACCTGGGAAAGGTGCTGCATTCGTTAGAACAAAATTAAAGAATGTAACGACAGGAAGAACGATAGATAAAACCTTTAACTCTGGAGTCAAATTAACAGAAGTTCGTATAGAGCGCCGAACCCATCAATTCCTTTACCAAGATGAGATGGGGTATATCATGATGGACCAAGAGACATTCAATCAAATTCCTGTACAAAAAGAGATGATTATAGGTGTGGATTTCCTAAAAGAGGGAGACACACTAGATATTATAGTTCATGCGGAAACCGAAAATGTACTTTACGCTGAGTTACCAGCAAAAGTAAACCTACAAGTTACCTATACAGAACCTGGACTAAGAGGTGATACAGCAACAAATGCAACCAAGCCAGCCACACTGGAAACTGGAGCAGAAGTGCGTGTACCACTCTTTATTGAGGAGGGTGAAATTATTGAGATAGACACTCGCACCGGAGATTACTGTGGACGAGTAAAAGCTTAACTGATATACAACTGCTGCACACCATAATTTTATGGTGTGTTTTTTTAATAATACAAATGACCTTTTCGATCATCATCCCCGTTTATAATAGACCTGAAGAACTTCATGAGCTTCTAGCAAGTATTAAAGCTCAAAAAGAACTTAAAAACCTCCTTGAGGTTGTCGTTGTTGATGATGGCTCGAAAGAGAAATGCGATAAGGTTGCAGCCCTTTTCTCGGCAGATCTACCCATCAAGTACTTTTTTAAAAAAAATTCAGGACCTGGCCCCTCTAGAAACTATGGGGCCCAATTCAGTACGGCCGACTATCTTCTCATCCTAGACTCTGATTGTATTTTGCCTCCCAACTACTTAAAAGAGATATCCCTCTTCCTAAGCAAGGATCCTGTCGATGCCTTTGGTGGACCAGATGCTGCTCATCCCTCATTTACCCCAACTCAAAAAGCTATAAATTACTCGATGACCTCTTTTTTAACAACAGGAGGAATCCGAGGTGGAAAGAAAAAATTAGATAAATTCTACCCAAGGAGTTTCAATATGGGGATCAAACGCCAGGTCTTCCACGAACTCAAGGGCTTCTCTCCAATGAGATTTGGAGAGGATATAGATCTAAGCATAAGAATCTTCAGCTCAGGATTCAGCTGTAAGCTAATTCCAAGCGCATGGGTTTACCACAAAAGAAGAACCAATTTAAAAAAGTTCTTCAAGCAAGTTTTTAATTCTGGCATAGCTAGAATTAACCTTTATAAAAAATACCCTAGCAGTCTTAAGCTCGTACACCTACTACCCTCTCTTTTCACGCTAGGGGTCTGCTTATTACTTATTCTTGCATTTGCCTTTAAACAAAGCTTCTATCTCACCCCTATAATAGGATATGCTATTTTGCTTTTTATAGATTCTACTTTGAGAAATAAAAGTTTTACAATTGGAATCCTATCAATTGCTGCTGCTTTTACTCAGTTAATTGCATATGGAGGAGGCTTTATTATTGCATGGATTAGCATTTGTATTCTAAAAAAAGATACCTTTAGTGCTTTCGAAAAAAATTTCTACAACTAACACGATTTACTAGCTGTATGGAGGAGAGAAAGCCCGTTATTAAATCCTGGGCCGAAGATGACCGACCACGGGAAAAATTACTTTCTAAAGGCGCAATAGCATTAAGCAACGCCGAGTTACTCGCCCTACTTATAGGTTCGGGCAACAGAGACCTATCTGCTTTAGATCTCATGCAAAAAGTATTAACCAGCTGCAACCAAAGCTTAGAAACACTCAGTCAGTGGTCTCCGAGTCAGTTTAAAGCATTTAAAGGACTGGGAGATGCTAAAATATCAACCATACAAGCTGCTTTTGAATTAGGCAGACGCAGAAATATCGAGCAGTCCACTCCGATAGCTATCAAATCACCAAAAGATATTTTTCTATTATTCAACCCCTTACTTGGACACTTAACTACCGAAGAGTTTTGGATATTACTGCTCAATCAGGCAGGTAAAGTGATCGATAAAAAAAGCATTTCAGCAGGAGGTATAGACGGTACATACGTTGATCTCCGAATCATATTACGTGAAGCCCTTCTTGCTCAGGCCACTCAATTAGCAATAATACACAACCACCCTTCAGGAAATACAACGCCAAGCATTAACGATAAAAGCATAACTACACAAATTCAGAAAGGGTGCAAAATGATGAACATTCATCTCATTGATCATGTTATAATCAGCAAAAATAAGTATTTTAGCTTTGCAGACGAAAGTCTCCTTTAATTAAAAAAACAACACTTATGCCACATACAGAAAAATTTAAAATAGAAGAACAGATTGTTAGAATGATAAAAACAGTCTACGACCCAGAGATTCCTGTAAACATCTATGATTTAGGCTTAATCTACAACATAGAGGTGAAAGAGGATAATATCGTACAAATAGAGATGACACTAACCTCTCCCAATTGCCCTGCGGCCGACTTCATACTTGAAGACGTTAAGCAAAAGGTAGACTCAATAGAGGGTGTAAAAGAGACACGCATTTTACTAGTTTTTGAACCAGAGTGGAACCGAGACATGATGAGTGAAGAGGCTTTACTCGACCTTGGATTTCTATAACGAGCAAAGATAAAATGAGTAAAAACATCTATTTTCTTTCAGATGCACACTTAGGGTCTAGAGCGATAAAAAACAGCAGAGAGCAAGAACTAATTTTAGTACAGTTTTTAAACAGCATTAAAGAGAAAGCCAAAGAGATCTACCTCATGGGAGACATGTTCGATTTCTGGTTTGAATTTAAAAATGTTGTTCCAAAGGGGTTTACTAGATTTTTAGGTAAACTATCAGAGCTAACCGATTCAGGAATTAAGATACATTTTTTTATTGGTAACCATGACCTATGGTGTCAAGACTATTTAGAACAAGAGTGTGGAGTTACCATACATAGAGATCCTAAAATAGTCACCATTGGCAATAAAAAATTCTACTTGGCACATGGCGATGGACTAGGTGACCCTGATTGGAAGTTTAAAATTCTTCGCTCCATGTTTCATAACCGTTTTTTACGCTTCCTTTTTGCCTCAATTCACCCAAGATGGAGCCTCTCCTTTGGACTCAATTGGGCAAAGCACAGCAGAGAGAAAAGAGTAAACGGACTAGAACCCGAATTTCAAGGAGAAAAGAATGAACACCTTATCATATATAGCAAAGCACTTTTAGAAAAGAAACCTGATATAAACTTCTTTATCTATGGACACAGACACATCATGTTAGACCTCATGATAAGAAAAGACAGTCGAGTAGTCATACTTGGCGATTGGATCAACCACTTCTCCTATGCGGTCTTCGATGGAGAACATCTTTTTCTAGATCAATACATCCAGAACAGGTAAATTAGCTCTATAACAACAACTATATAAAGAATCGGGGTGAGTTTATTAATAAGCTCACCCCGATTCTTTATATTATCTCCTAAATTAATACTTCGCCACCTTTATTATCTTCTTTGCGATATCTGTATTATTTAATTTACCATTAAACTCTTCAGCACCAGCTCCTATAGCGTAAACAGGAACATAGCCTCCAGTGTGAGAGCCTGTTGTCCAACCCAAGTTGGCTATTTCATTTATAACCTCTTTTGCTCGAGCCGCCATTGGTTCACTTTTAGCATATAAACTCTGTGCAAACTCAACTTTCCCCTTAACAAAAGACTTCTCGTATTCATCTCTAAGCTTTCTCTCTTGCTCCCAAGTTAAAGGAAACTCTTTCCAAAATCCTAGATTCTCAGCCAAGAACTCTTTCATCTCTTCCCAGCTCACTTTATTCTCTTTCGTCTTTCTCAGTTTACTTATCGCCGACGAAAGACCATCTTGTGACATCTTTTGATGGGCTAAAACTTTAAGCTTCAACTCATATCCTCCAGCACCTAAAGAGAACCCACCTGTTTCGTGATCTGCAGTCACCACAATCAAAGTCTCCTTTGGGTGCTTTTTATAGAATTCATAAGCTATAGCTACCGCTTTATCCATATCAATAATCTCTTCAAAAACAGTAGCTCCATCATTAGCATGACAAGCCCAGTCTATTTTTCCACCTTCAACCATCAAGAAGAAACCTTTTCTATTATTTCGTGAAAGATGACTGATAGCAGCCTCTGTTATTTGAGAAAGTGTGAGGTCATCCTCTTTTCTATCTAGAGCATAAGGTAAAGCTCCTTGATCTTTCCAATCCTTTTGCAACAAGATTATTTTTTCTGCTGCTGCCTTTTTCTGATACTCATCATATCCACGCGCAACAGCGTATCCTGCCTCTTCAAATTGAGGAAACAAGCTTGGTCGCTCCTGTTTTTTATGATCGCGATTTGGACGTAAAATACCAGAGCCACCGAAAAAGTCAAAGTTAGATTTAATTAGGTCTAAACCAATTTCGTAATACCAAGAACGATCTTCTTGATGACCATAGAAAGCCGCAGGAGTAGCGTGATTAACCCCAACACTAGTGGTTATACCAACCTTTTTATTTGCTTGTTTTGCTTTTTCTGCTACACTTGTTAAAGGTTGTTTGTCCATATCAACCCCACATGCCAAGTTGTACGTTTTATGCCCTGTAGCAATAGCCGTTCCGGCTGCAGAAGAGTCTGTAACAGAGTTTGTTCCAGAATAAGTTGTAGCTACAGTTGCTATTGGGAACTGTGTAAACAAAAGGGGTTTTACCCCCCACTCACCGGCCTTTTCGGCCAAGTACATCTCTGTACCATTTACTTGATCTACTCCCATTCCGTCTCCAATAAAAAGAAAGACATATTTGGGAGTTCCTTTTGCCATTGCAAAAGTTGCAACTAGTACTAAGATTAAAAAATTAACTGTCCGTTTCATAAGATTTGTTTTTTATTCCCAGCAAAGATAAATACCTTAGTTAGGAAAACAAACCGACAGCTAAAATCAATTAAAAAAACGATTTAAATTAATTTTAATTAAACAGTAAAAACATTAAATAAGTTTTCCTCGAGATTCATTTATTATTCCTGAAAAATCTACTATACGAAAGACACCACGAAGAAAGTTTAAGATTTCAACATAGGTTGCAGACTCTGCATCCCTTGCATTCACAATTTCATCCATTTCAACAGGGTAAGTCCTTCCTTCATCCCGAAGCTTAACATCACAATAATTTGCCATAATTTTACCTCTTAAACGATTAACGATTTCATTAACAAACCTAATAAAAACTTTCGAATTAAACAAACTTCGAAACCTCAACCTCCTATTTTTAACATTATTGAAAACTCTATCTCATTTTATAACGAATATCCAACCCATAAATGCCGTTTTGCTATACTGAGTTGTCAATTATTCAGTCTATTAAAAATTAGGTAATATGTTAAAAATACAAGATAAATAAGAGAAATGTTCACTATTTTAAAACAAAAAATGAAGCAAAACATTTCGTTTGATTATTTTTTCTTTCGATTCATTTTAACTTCTTATTTATTATTCCTAACTTCGCTTGATAAAAACGAAGTTTACCATGAAACAAAACAACTCCTCCCATAAGAGCAATGACTCTTATGACGTAATCATAATTGGTGGTGGCGTTACTGGAGCAGGAACAGCTAGAGACTGTGCTAGACGTGGTTTCAAGACTCTCCTTCTCGAGCGTCAAGACATAGCTACCGGGGCAACAGGCCGTAATCACGGCCTACTCCATAGTGGTGCAAGATACGCTGTTAACGACAGTGAATCTGCAAAAGAGTGCATCGTAGAAAACTTTATTCTAAGAAAGATTGCCAGCCATTGTGTAGAAGAGACCGATGGACTTTTCTTAAGTCTCCCCGAAGATGATTTAGCTTTTCAGAAGAAATTCATAGAAGCATGTCAGTCTGCAGGCATCCCTGCAGAAGAGATAGATCCGAAACAAGCTCTGCTTATGGAGCCCTCTGCAAACCCTAATATGATAGGTGCTGTGAAAGTTCCCGATGGTGCGGTGGACCCCTTTCGTTTAACCGCATCCAACATTATGGATGCGAAAGAGAACGGAGCAACAGTTCTTACCTATCACGAAGTTGTAGGCCTACATCGTGAACAAAATCGTATTATCGGAGTAAAGGCTTATGATCATATAAACAAAGAGGAGAAGAGTTATTATGGCTCTATTGTTATTAATGCAGGAGGAATCTGGGGACAGCACATTTCTGAATATGCAGATTTAAAGATAAAAATGTTCCCAGCCAAAGGCTCTTTACTTATTTTTGGACACAGGGTAAACAACATTGTATTAAACAGATGTAGAAAACCTTCTAACGCAGATATTCTTGTTCCTGGAGACACCATTTGTCTCATTGGAACAACTTCCGATCGAGTTCCATATGACCAGATAGATAATATGGAGGTCACTCCCGATGAGGTTGACCTACTCATGAGAGAGGGAGAAAAGCTAGCCCCTTCTCTAGCTCACACAAGAATCCTTAGGGCTTATGCAGGGGTTCGTCCTCTTGTAGCCTCAGACGATGACCCAACAGGTCGTAATGTAAGTCGAGGAATTGTTCTTCTAGACCATGCCGTTCGTGACGGACTAGAAG
>JASLCM010000217.1 GCA_030151845.1 Bacteroides sp. | reverse complement strand
AACAATTAAATAATTTAAAATCAATCATTTATGTGGTTAAGTAATTCATCTGTAGGAAGGAAAGTGGTGATGAGTATCACGGGAATTGCCCTTATCCTTTTCATGACATTTCACATGGCGATGAACCTGGTTGCTCTGTTTTCTGAACCCGCCTACGACGAAATTTGTAAATTTCTAGGGGCTAACTGGTACGCACTTGTGGCTACCATAGGACTAGCAGCACTATTTATCATTCACATCATCTATGCGGTCTGGTTAACACTTCAAAACCGTAAAGCAAGAGGAAACGAGCGTTATGCCGTAGTAGAAAGACGTGAAACTGTGAAGTGGGCTTCTCAAAACATGTTTGTTTTAGGAGTCGTAGTTATTTTAGGGATAGGTCTTCACCTGTTTAACTTCTGGTACAACATGCAGTTCCAGGAAATTATGGGCAACCATAGTGTTACATTAGGAGGAGAGAGTATCATGGTTTATGAAGGTGCTAAGTTTATCGCATATACCTTCTCACAACCTGTCTATGTAATCCTATATATTGTATGGCTTGTAGCTTTATGGTTCCACTTAACTCATGGATTTTGGAGTTCTCTTCAATCTTTAGGCTTAAGCAATAAAATATGGATAAACCGTTGGAGAGCAGTTTCTAACATCTACACAACTATCCTGGTTGCTGGTTTCGCAGTAATTGTATTAGTTTACTTTTTCAAAAGTATCTAAAATTACCCCAACTAATCAGATATTTGTAAATCATTAAATTGTATATAGTATTATGACTAAGATAGATTCAAAAATACCAAAAGGACCATTAGCAGAAAAATGGAACAACTATAAAGCAAACCAGAAACTGGTTAACCCTGCTAATAAACGTCGCTTAGACATCATTGTAGTTGGTACAGGTCTTGCTGGTGCATCAGCAGCAGCTTCGCTTGGTGAAATGGGATTTAGAGTTTTAAACTTCTGTATTCAAGACTCACCACGTCGTGCACACTCTATTGCAGCGCAAGGTGGTATAAATGCAGCTAAAAACTACCCTAATGATGGCGACTCTGTTTATCGCCTGTTTTATGATACCATTAAAGGTGGAGACTACCGTGCAAGAGAAGCAAACGTTTATCGTTTAGCAGAAGTATCTAACGCTATTATCGACCAATGTGTTGCTCAAGGTATTCCTTTTGCACGTGATTATGGTGGAACTTTAGCTAACCGCTCATTTGGTGGTGCTCAAGTATCTCGTACGTTCTACGCTCGTGGTCAAACCGGACAACAACTTCTTTTAGGTGCTTATTCAGCTTTAAGCCGTCAAGTTCATCAAGGAACTGTTAAGCTTTTCACAAGATATGAAATGCTTGATGTTGTTATTATTGATGGTCGTGCAAGAGGTATTATTGCAAGAAACCTAGTGACTGGTAAACTAGAAAGATTCTCTGCACATGCTGTTGTTATTGGTACAGGTGGATATGGTAATGCATTCTTCCTTTCAACCAATGCAATGACATCTAATGGTTCTTCAGCTATTCAATGTTACAGAAAAGGTGCTCTTTTTGCAAACCCATGTTTTGCTCAAATTCACCCAACCTGTATTCCTGTAAATGGAGACAAGCAATCAAAACTAACCTTGATGTCAGAATCATTGCGTAACGATGGACGCATTTGGGTTCCTAAGAAGCTTGAAGATGCTAAAGCACTTCAAAATGGAACTAAAAAACCAAATGATATTCCTGATGAAGATCGCGATTTCTATCTTGAAAGAAGATACCCTGCATTTGGTAACCTAGTACCTCGTGATGTTGCCTCTCGTGCAGCCAAGGAGAGATGTGATGCAGGATTTGGTGTAAACAATACAGGCTTAGCTGTATTCCTTGACTTTAAATATGCTATCGACCGTTTAGGAAGAGATGTAGTTGAAGGAAGATATGGTAACCTCTTCGATATGTACGAAGAGATTAAGAATACCGACCCTTATTCAGAGCCTATGATGATTTTCCCAGCTATTCACTACACAATGGGTGGATTATGGGTAGACTATGAACTAATGACCAACATCCCTGGTCTATTCGCTATAGGTGAGGCTAACTTCTCAGACCACGGTGCAAACCGTTTAGGTGCATCAGCACTTATGCAAGGATTAGCAGATGGATACTTTGTACTACCTTACACCATCCAAAACTACCTAGCAGATCAAATTCAAGTTCCTCGTTTCTCTACCGACCTTCCTGAGTTTGAAGAGGCAGAAAAAGCTATTGTAGAGAAGATTAAGAAACTAAAAGCCATCAATGGTAAGAGATCTGTAGATTCAATCCACAAAGAGCTTGGTTTAATCATGTGGGATTTCGTAGGAATGGCTCGTACAAAAGAGTCATTAGAAACTGCACTAGTTAAGCTAAAAGAGATTAAAAAAGAGTTCTGGAGCAATGTACGCATACCAGGAAGCATTGATGACCTAAACATTGAGCTTGAAAAAGCATTACGTGTTGATGACTTTATTGAGGTAGGTATCCTTATGGCTCATGATGCTCTTATTAGAGAGGAATCATGTGGTGGACACTTCCGTGAGGAGTTCCAAACAGAAGAGGGTGAAGCCCTTAGAGATGATGAGAACTTCTCATTCGTAGGATGTTGGAAATACACTGGCGAAAATTCAGAACCAGAACTAATAAAAGAAGACTTAAACTACGAATTCGTTCAAGTTCAAACACGTAACTATAAGGCATAATCATAATCAAGAAAGAATACTAAAATGGATAAAAATATAAGTTTTACACTTAAGGTGTGGCGTCAAAGAGGTCCTAAAGAGAAAGGCGCTTTTGAAACATTTCAGATGAAAGATATCCCTCAGTCTAGCTCTCTCCTTGAAATGCTTGATATGTTAAATGAAGATCTTATCAATGAAGGAAGAGAACCTATCGTATTCGACCATGACTGTAGAGAGGGTATTTGCGGTATGTGTTCATTGTATATCAATGGACACCCACATGGCCCTGGAACAGGTGCAACAACCTGTCAAGTATACATGCGCCGTTTCAACGATGGTGATACGATTACTATTGAACCATGGCGTTCTGCAGGATTCCCTGTTATACGCGATTTGATGGTAGATAGAACTGCTTTTGATAAGATTATACAAGCAGGAGGTTACATTAGTGTTAACACAGGTGCTCCACAAGACGCAAATGCAATTTTGATACCAAAAGATATAGCAGACGAATCTATGGATGCTGCTTCTTGTATTGGATGTGGATCATGTGTTGCAGCATGTAAAAATGGTTCAGCTATGCTTTTTGTTTCGGCAAAAGTAAGCCAACTAAACCTTCTACCACAAGGTAAAGCAGAAGCTTCTCGCCGTGTTAAGGCAATGGTTTCAAAAATGGATGAATTAGGATTTGGTAACTGTACAAACACACGTGCTTGTGAAGCAGAATGTCCTAAAAACATTTCTATTAGCAACATTGCTCGTCTTAACAGAGACTTTATTAAAGCAAAATTGAAAGACTAATAGTGATCTTTTAGAAAATAGAAAAAGCGAGGACATTTCCTCGCTTTTTTCTTTTACTCTTGTTATTTTAATCTATAATAACCTCCAGGGAGACTTATAACAACTCCATTCATTTCTAAACCAAAAAGAAGTTCATCTAAACATGAAGAGGAGAATCCTGTACGGATAGAAAGTTGATTAAAATCCATCCTTTCTACCGCTTGAAGCTGAGCAACTATCTCCTTTTCCTGATCCTCTAACGCTTCAAAAAGAGTTAACTGCGTAGACTTTTTCTGTTTTTTATTTTGCTCCCAACCCATAACAGAGAGTAAATCATTAACAGATTGAAAACATCTAGCTCTCTGCTCTCCAATCAACTTATTACAGCCTCTAGAGAACGGATCAGACAAGCGTCCAGGAAGGGCAAAACACTCCCTATGATAACTGTCGGCCAACTCTGCAGTAATTAAAGAACCTCCCTTTTCGGCAGATTCTATCACAACGGTTACATCCGATAGTCCGGCAATAATCCGATTCCTTGCCACAAAATTAAATCGATCAGGCTTAGTTCCGAAGGGATACTCTGTAAGGAGTCCACCCTGCTTTACCATCTGAGAAGCTGTAGAGCGATGAAGATGGGGATAGATTCGATCCAAACCATGTGCCAATACACCAACAGTATTTAACCCAAGCCTTAGTGCTTCACGATGAGCAACAATATCAATTCCATAGGCCAGCCCACTAACAACAAGAATATCGGAACAATAAGAAGCAAGCTCTTCTAATATTCTTGAACAACACTCTTTACCATACCCTGTAGCCTCCCTCGTCCCCACCAAGTTAAGGATATGAGCCGAATTTAAATCTGCATTCCCACAATAAAAAAGAACAATAGGTGCATCCGGACACTCCAATAGTCGCCTGGGATAGAGAGGGGAGTCTATAGAGATACACTGTATCCCTTTTTCACAGGCAGAATCATACGCTTTACCAGCCTCAGCCAAGTAGCTGGATATACCCTGTAGGGAAGAAAAAAGAGCAGGAGAAACATCAAGTTCCTCTCGCCCTTTAGTAAAAACTTCCGGAATTGATCCAGCCTGATCAACCAATCTTTTTGCTCTAACACTACCTATACTCGGTATCATAGTTAGAGCTAAGCCATAAATAAATGACTCATCCATCTATTCTAATTTATAAATGGTGCAAAAGCCCTATCAAACAACTCACTAGGACCAAACTTTCCGTTAATCAAGCATACTGCATGAATATCCGCACGAGCAACTAATCTCATATCCTCTTTGCGAAAAAGATCTTGATGAAAAACATAACGCACTCCTTCTTTGCTTAAAGAGAGTCTCGAAAGGTAAGAGTCACCACTAGTAAGGGGAGTCTTTAAGGCTAAGTTAATTCGAGCAATGACAGGATCTATACCCTGCTCATGCAGCTCCTTCACATTGATCTTTAGTGTGGCTAAGAACTGATGTCGTGTATGCTCAAAGTAGTGTAAGTAATTTGCATGATTCACTATTCCCTGCAAGTCACACTCATAATCCCTAACCCTATCTTCTAGGGAAAACAGATATTCCATATTAATAATTCTTAGAGTTTAAAAATCTCTTTTTCTTTAATTCCTCAGTGGGAACCAGCTTATATACCCGGTCATTGGGTCGTATTTTTTCGGGAACCTTTGTAGAAAAATGCTCTCCCTTACCCGCACTATCAACGACCTTTAAATCAACACGAAGTTCGTCTAAACTTGTGAAAACTGCCCCTGTGGTAGGCCCGGTAATTAATAGTTTATCAGCAAGGTTAACCTCTCCTGCTTCAACTCTAACTTCACCAACCTCAAGGTTACTAAAATATTTAATAACTTTTCCCACATACACTTTGCGCTCAGTTGCTTCAGAACCATAGTTCTTACTCCATTCACCCAGCCGCTGTCCTAAGTAATAGCCATTCCAAAAACCTCTATTAAAGACTTTCTTTAACCGACTATCCCACGCTTCTATCTTTTCATCTGTGAAAGTTCCTTCAATACAAGACTCTATAGCCTCTCTATAGCACTCTACAACAGTTCGTACATATTCTGGTCCGCGAGCTCTTCCTTCAATCTTAAACACTCTTACACCTGCATCCATCATTTTATTCATGAAGTGAATTGTCTTGAGGTCTTTAGGAGACATGATGTATTCATTTTCAATGGCTAACTCTATCTCTGAGTCCTTATCCTTTACATGATAACCACGGCGACAAATTTGCATACAGGCACCTCTGTTTGCCGAGCTATTCATTTCATGAAGAGAAAGGTAGCATTTGCCAGAAACAGCCATACAAAGAGCTCCGTGGCAAAACATCTCTATCCTGATCAACTGACCACTTGGACCACATATATTCTCCTCAACTATAGCTTCGTAAATTTCAGCCACCTGATCTAAATTTAACTCTCTTGCAAGTACGACCACATCTGCAAACTGAGCATAAAACCGTAGAGATTCAACATTAGTAATATTCAATTGAGTTGATAAGTGTACCTCCTGTCCTATTTTATTGGCATAACTCATAACAGCAACGTCACTAGCTATTACAGCCGATATATTAGCCTCTTTTGCAGCATCAATGATTGTTCGCATTAAGCTCAAATCACCATCATAAATAATAGTATTCACTGTCAGATAACTTTGCATTCCATGTGAGGAGCATATTTCTGCAATCTCATGCAAGTCATCTATTGTAAATGTATTTGCAGAGCGGGCCCTCATATTAAGGTTCTCAATACCAAAGTAAATTGAATTCGCTCCAGCTTTTATTGCAGCAGCCAAAGATTCCCGAGAACCTACTGGCGCCATAATTTCAAATTCTTCTAATCTATATTTCATAATCTACAAGCAATAGAAGTCTGATTCTTAATCGATAAGGTAGATTCTATTTTAATTCTAGATAAAACTAACTAATTCACATTAAAACCAAACCTAAAATAATAATAACTTAACAAAGGTAGACTTTTTTACTTACTTTTGTTGTAAAAATAAAAATACAAGACTTTATTCTATATAAAATATGCAAATAGGTACTATCGAATTAGGAGATAAACCTGTCTTCCTCGCTCCAATGGAAGATGTTACAGATATAGGTTTTAGATTAATGTGTAAGAAGTTTGGAGCAGATATGGTCTATACAGAATTTGTATCGAGCGATGCACTCATTCGATTTGTGAACAGGACAACAGAGAAGCTTACAATTTCCGAAGAGGAGAGACCTGTTGCCATTCAAATTTATGGTAAAGAGACAGATGCTATGGTAGAAGCGGCTAAAATTGTAGAAGCTGCCAAACCAGATATTCTTGATATAAACTTTGGATGTCCCGTTAAGAAGGTAGCAGGAAAAGGTGCTGGTGCAGGAATGCTACAAAACATACCAAAGATGTTAGAGATAACAAAAGCAGTGGTACAAGCTGTCGATATTCCTGTTACAGTAAAGACTAGGCTTGGTTGGGACGATGATAATTTAGTTATTGTTGATCTAGCCGAACAACTCCAAGATTGTGGTGTACAAGCTTTAGCTATTCATGGCAGAACAAGAAAGCAGATGTATACGGGTCAGGCAAACTGGGATCTCATTAGAGAAGTAAAGAATAACCCTCGAATGCATATCCCTATTATTGGTAATGGAGATATAGACTCAGGTGAAAAGGCATATCATTACTTTAATGAATATGGTGTTGATGCTATTATGGTTGGGAGAGCTACCTTTGGAAGACCGTGGATCTTTGAAGAGATCAATCATTACCTAAACCATAAAGAGCCCATGGAAAAAAGGTCTTTCAGCTGGTATTTGAATGTAATAAAAGAGCAAGTAGACAATAGTATAGCTCGATTAGATGAACGCAGGGGAATTTTACACAGTAGAAGGCACTTGGCAGCGACCCCTATTTTTAAAGGGATACCTAATTTTAAAGAGACGAGAATTAGTATGCTTCGTGCAAACACACTGGATGAACTTCATACAATTTTTAATGAAATTGAGGAAAAATATGCACAGCTATTCGACTAGCTCTTTCACTAAAAAAGAAAGGGAGAACTTTAATTAAAGTTCTCCCTTTTTATTTTCATTCAGTAACTATTGTTACGAACTAAACTTTACAAGTCTTATAGTTTTGGACCAGCAGCGATTAAAGCTTTACCTGCTTCGTTTCCTGAGAACTTAGCAAAGTTCTTGATAAACATGCCAGCAAGTTTTTCTGCTTTTTCATCCCATTCAGCAGCTGCCTTATAAGTATCACGTGGATCTAAGATCTCAGTATGTACTCCTGGAAGCTCTGTTGGTACTTCGAAGTCAAAGATAGGTAACTTCTTAGTTGGTGCTTTATCGATAGATCCGTCTAAGATAGCATCAATAATACCACGAGTATCTTGAATAGAGATACGTTTACCTGTACCATTCCATCCTGTATTTACTAAGTAAGCTTTCGCACCTGCTTTTTCCATCTTCTTCACTAGCTCTTCAGCATATTTTGTTGGGTGTAGAGTTAAGAACGCAGCACCGAAACATGCAGAGAAAGTTGGAGTTGGCTCAGTAATACCACGCTCAGTACCAGCTAACTTAGCTGTAAATCCTGATAAGAAGTAATACTTAGTTTGCTCTGGAGTTAAGATAGATACTGGAGGTAATACACCAAAAGCATCAGCAGATAAGAAGATCACCTGTTTTGCAGCAGGAGCCTTAGATACTGGCTTAACGATGTTTGTAATGTGATGGATTGGGTAAGAAACACGAGTGTTTTCTGTTGCGCTCTTATCAGCGAAATCGATCTTACCTTCTTTATCAACGATTACGTTCTCTAGAAGTGCATCACGCTTAATTGCATTGTAAATATCAGGTTCTGCTTCTTTGCTTAGGTTAATAACCTTAGCGTAACAACCACCTTCAAAGTTAAATACACCTTCATCATCCCATCCGTGCTCGTCATCACCAATTAGAAGACGTTTTGGATCTGTAGAAAGAGTAGTTTTACCTGTTCCAGAAAGACCGAAGAATACAGCTGTATTTTCACCTTCCAAGTTTGTATTAGCAGAACAGTGCATAGCTGCAATACCTTGAAGTGGAAGACGATAGTTCATGTAAGAGAACATACCTTTCTTCATTTCACCACCATACCATGTATTTAAGATAACTTGAATCTTTTCAGTAAAGTTAAATACAACAGCTGTTTCTGAGTTTAGACCTAATTCTTTATAGTTCTCTACCTTAGCTTTAGAAGCGTTCATTACAACAAAGTCTGGCTCTCCAAAGTTAGCTAATTCTTCAGCTGTTGGACGAATAAACATGTTTGTAACGAAGTGTGCTTGCCAAGCTACTTCCATGATAAAACGAATCTTCAAGCGAGTGTTTTCGTTTGCACCACAGAAAGCATAAACAACAAATAATCTCTTCTCTGAAAGTTGATTAACTGCTAATTCTTTAACAGCTTTCCAACATTTTTGATCAGCTGGTTTGTTGTCGTTTTTATATTCTTCAGAAGTCCACCAAACTGTATTTTCAGTAACTTCGTCTTTTACGATAAATTTATCTTTAGGAGAACGACCTGTGTATACACCTGTCATTACGTTTACAGCTCCTAGTTCAGTAACCTGTCCTTTTTCAAAACCTACTAAACCTTCTTTAGTTTCTTCCTTGAATAGAGTTTCATACGATGGGTTATGAATAATATCAGTAACCCCTGTAATACCGTACTTACTTAAGTCTAAATTTGCCATTTTCTTTTAATTTAAATTAAATTGGTATTATTAGTTATTCTTCTTTTCTGTTTCACAATATAAAAGGTAAGTATTCTTCTACTTTTCCTTTCTTTCACCTACAAATGTAATACAAAGTTTTTAAACAAATAATTTATTAAAGAAATATTTCCTTAATAAATTTAGATTTATACTAAGATAACAATATCTGCTAACTGAATGTTGCAAATTGGGAGAAAAACACCTACTTTTGTATTCCGAAACGATGTAAATATAAAATAGATACAAATGAAAATTGTAGACTTCAGCAAGAGCAACTCCATTCTTAATCAATACGTTTCGGAAATTCGAAATGTAGAGGTCCAAAACGACCGCTTAAGATTCAGACAAAACATTAAACGAATAGGCGAAATCATGGCCTATGAGATGAGTAAAGATTTTGACTACTCAACCAAAGAGGTTACTACTCCATTAGGAACAGCCTTAGCAAACACACCAGACAACAAACTTGTGATTAGTACTATACTGCGAGCAGGACTTCCTTTTCACAATGGTTTCCTAAGCTTTTTTGACAACGCAGAGAATGCATTTGTTTCTGCTTATAGGAAATACAAAGACACGCTGAAGTTTGATATCCATATTGAGTATTTAGCATCACCAAGAATTGATAATAAAACCTTAATTATCACTGATCCCATGCTCGCTACTGGTGGTAGCATGGAGCTAAGTTATCAGGCCATGCTTACGAAAGGTAAACCTGCTCATATCCATGTTGTCTCAATCATAGCTAGTCAGTACGCTGTTGATCATATCAAAAGTGTCTTTCCTGAAGATAGAACAACAATTTGGTGCGCAGCAATAGATCCAGAAATTGATAGCCATTCGTATATTGTGCCAGGATTAGGAGATGCAGGAGATCTTGCATATGGAGAAAAAGAATAATTTCACCATTCATATAATAAAAAAAGGAGCAATTGCTCCTTTTTTTATCTCTTTTATTTTTTCTTTGCCTTCGTCGTTTTTTTAGCTCCTCTTTTACGAGTTGGTTTACTCTTCTGCTTTTCTATAATTTCATTGCATTGTTCCAGAGTTAATTCCTCGGGCTTCATCTCCTTTGGTATCTTATAATTTTTCCTTTTATAAGAGATGTAAGGACCATAACGTCCATTTAGGACAGTCATTTCGGGCTCCTCTTCAAACGATTTTATATGCTTCTTAGCCTCAGCCTCACGCTTCGCTTTGATCAGCTCTATTGACTCTTCTAAACTCACCTTCAATGGATCATACTCTTTAGGAAGGGATACAAACTTAGAGTTATGACGAATGTAAGGACCAAAGCGTCCGACACCTATAACAACCTCTTTCTCCTCAAATTCACCAACCGTTCGAGGTAGTTTAAAAAGATCTAAAGCCTCCTCTAAAGTCAATGTTTCCATTGACATTCCAGGTCGCATCTGTGCGAATTTAGGTTTTTCCTCATCACTCGCACTACCCATTTGAACAACTGGACCATAACGCCCAATTTTTACCGTTATTGGTTTACCCGACTTAGGATCTTCTCCCAATAATCTTTCACCAATTTTTCGTTCGGTTTTTATTGCTAAGGTCTCTTTTACTGCAGGGTGAAACTTTTCATAAAAGTTATGCATGATGTCTGTCCA
>JASLCM010000211.1 GCA_030151845.1 Bacteroides sp. | reverse complement strand
AAAACCAGCACTTGAACCTACAAGGTCACCCACATATCTTCTTAAGGTTTGTCCACCACTTGTTGTTAAGCAAACCTCAAAGTCGTCTCCACATTCGGCATCCCAAGTGAGCCACTGAGCTGCATTACCTACAAGTGCAGCATCTGTCCCCTCATCAACCCGACCAAGGTGAGTATGTAATAATGCTGAGAACTCTTCAGCAGTTTTGGGTATTGTACGCCCATAAGGCTTAATATCTAAGTAGTTACTGCATGAACTTATCAGAGCAGCTACTAAAACGATTAAAAGTTGAACTATTTTTTTCATTGTTATATATTTTACTTAAAAACCAACAGATAGTCCCACAGAATAGGTACGTGGAACAGGATATCCCACTCCTGGTGTTTCAGGATCTACACCCGAATAGTTGGTCAGGGTAAACAGATTGTTCATACTAAAAGAGATGCTCAGAGAAGAGATGTTAGCTCTTTTCATCCACTCTGAATCAAAACCATAGCTTAATAAAAGAGAGTTAAGCTTGAGGTAAGAAACATTCTCTATCATAGAGGCATTAGTTATGGAACTCGAAGTAACCATATAGTTACTTAAGCCAAGAAACTCCCCATAAGCATCAATCAAACGAGGATTCGCATTCGTTATACGATTTTCGGGAGTCCAACGCTTCCTTGAGTCTCTTGTTGTATTTAAGAAGTGAACATATAAATCATTTTGTTGAGAAGGAATATGCTCCACTACCCCTCCACCAACGGTTACATAGTTTACAGGAGCTTTTATTTGATTCAGAACCTTACCACCCACTGAGTATGAACCTCCTAAGCTTAAGTGTAGTTTTTTATAAGCTACTGAAATGGAGTATCCCCCATTGGTTGGTGCGTTTTGAGTACCAAGATAGAAAGCATAGTTTTCTGCTTTTCCACGATCGGCAGCTGTATTCATTTCAACATCAGGACGTGTTTCATAAGCATAGATACCGAGCATCTTATCAATACCCTTCACTTTTCCACTAATTAGAGCACCTAAAGGATAGCCTACACTTCGACCAAATACACTTGAATTCGTTCCACTGTACTTGAGTAGTTTATTGCGGTTATGAGAGATATTGGCAGAGAGAGATAAATTCCAATCTCTCGTCTTTAAAACATTTGCAAAAATGGAGAACTCTACTCCTTGGTTGAGTAGTTCAGAAGTATTATAGCTTTGAGATGTAAATCCCGTAGTATAAGGGACTAGAACTTGAGTAACAGCATCTTTAGTACGGCGGTCATATAATTCCGTTTGTAAACGTAAACGATCTTTGAAAAAACCGATATCCAAAGAGACTTTCATATCACGTGTTTTCTCCCATCTCAAATGCGGATTAGGTGCATTTTTGAGTGATCCCATGCGATAATAATCACCGTCTGTTTTACGAAAACTAGTTAAATAGTCCATTACTAACTGAGGATAAACCGATTTATTTATATTTCCGGTATATCCAATAGCAGTACGCAACGAGAGGCTACTAATAACCGACTTTAAAGGCTTCATAAACTCTTCTTGATCAATATTCCATGAAAGCCCTAAAGAGCCAGTAGGATTGAACTGTTCATCACTACCAAAGTTATTTGAACCATCTGTACGAGCTGTTATACTTGCAATATATCGCTGCATTAACACATAGTCAAGTGAAATATAAAATGAGGCAAAAGTCTCTTCCATTATGCTTTGTCCTGCAAGTCCATCCATAATAGCTGCATACGCAAGTAGATCGCTGTAATCTACCTCTTTGTCTTCAGGGTATGTAGGCATCGAAGAGTTACCCGATATAGGGTCGTACCCATAACGCTTTTCATAAATACTTTTTGAGTACTGTCCTCGTATTTCTGAGCCTAATAAACCACTAATATAATGGTGTTCACCAAAAGTTTTGGAATAATGGAATTGCCCCCGTAAGTTATAGTTGGTGTTGTAAGCCGAAGTTTGAGTAATCGAACCATAGGTGCGCTTTGAAGCATCCATAGAAGAGTCAAAAGGACGATCAGACCAAGCAGCAAAGGTGTTTTTACCGTTAATGTTATCTGAAGTATCTGTCATGTAACCATAAGAAGCCAAACCTTCAAAACTTAAATTTTCCAGAATCTTAACGTTTAAATTAGCGATTAAAGAAGCCGAAAAGTTTTTAGTCTTATTGGATGTCTCATTAATTTCTCTGAATATGTTGTAGCCTCCATCGGGCAGTTTACGGTCATAACTACCATTAGCATGGGTTATACTATAGTAGGTGTTATCTGCAGCATATGAACCATCTTCATTATAAATACGCTCATACGGATTCGCAAAGTAAGCATAAGTAAAGGGATCCACATTAAGAGAAGGAGAATTTGATTTTTGCAAAGATAAATCGGCAGACAGTCCTAATTTAACACGGGTGTTTGGATGCATATCTAACTTGGTGTTAACATTGTACCGATCATAGTCAGTCTTTTTAACTAATCCATTATTTTCAGAGTAACCAAAGGAGACATAATAAGAGTTCTTAGCACCTCCTCCAGAAAGTGAGAGATAGTGACTTTGAGAAATTGAGTTTCGGAACAACTCATCAAACCAATCGGTAGAATGTGTTCCTAGCTTTTTTATTTCTAGATCTTGTTCTTTGTCTGTTAAGCCTGAATATTTGCCATAACCAGATCGTATCATACCTACAGCACCAATTACAGGATAGTGCCCTCCTGTAGCAAACCCTTTGGCCGAAAACTCATCCCAAAGTTCTTGTTCCCACGCTAATTTTTCACTTGAGTTCATTAGCTTATTGCTACGAGCAGGGCTAGTAACCATAGAAAGATTGGCAGAGTAGTTTATTTGCATCTTGCCTTCTTTTCCTCGTTTAGTAGTAACTACAATTACCCCACCAGCTGCTCTAGATCCATAAATAGCAGCGGCAGAAGCATCTTTAAGCACCGT
>JASLCM010000203.1 GCA_030151845.1 Bacteroides sp. | reverse complement strand
CGTATGCTTTGTACTGACACTTACCTACTATTGTACTCAGTAGTAGAAGGATAGTAAAAAGGATTCTCCTCATAGCTCTTGGTTTCTATGCTTAAACCATAAAATTACATTTAATAAAAGGAATTAACAATTATTTAGAAGAGGGATCTGCATTGAATTTGCCCTTACTCGTTTGGTTGGACTCTTTTGCAAGAAAGTAATTTAGGCAGACGAGAAGCTTGGTGGTGGCGAAAACTCTACTACTTTACGAAACGCTAGTGCTTTATTGTTCTTTTGTGCTTTCTAATCTTCTTCATAGCCCAATCGTAGTGGCTAGATGTTGAAGAGATACAGTAGGCTCCTAAGCTGGTACCTCCTGTCCATGAAAAGTAGCTCTTGGTAAATAACGCTTCGTTAGAAAAAGAGCTTATAACCTCCATACATGCTTGGTGGCTCCTCCTTAATCGCTCTTTTGCCTCTTGTAAGGGGGTCTCTTGGTGCTTCTCCCAAAAGAGCAGGTTCATTTGCGGATAGGTTTTCCAGTTGTAAGGTTGTGGCAAGAAGCTTACTCGATCGCCTTGTTCATTCGACGCTATCCAGTTCAACAGCAACTGATGCCATTCGTAGAGATGCACCAACACATCTCGAATATTCCTGTCTCTATCCTCAAAAGAGAATCTCTCTTCTTGCTCCTCAGAAGTGAGGGAGTCGATGAGTGAAAACAGCTTTTTGAAGCCCTCCTCACTCTGCTGTTGCAGCTCCTCTTTAGTTGTAGGTCTAGCCATTCTTTTCTTTTTTATGACAATCAATTAGCGTCTAACAAAAGTAGATAATCTATAAAACTACACAAGCAATCATTCTCTCTTTATCCTCCTGAAAATAAAAAAAGAGCTCAATAAAATGGTAAGCTCTTTTAGAAGTAAAGAAAATCGCTCTTAGTTACTAGCTCTCACGAGGATACTCTACCCGCTTTCCCCCCTCATAGGAGGCAAAACGTGGAGACTCTTTCTCGTTCACAGGATCGTCACTCTCCCACTGCCAACCACCAAATTGAGTCTGCCGATAATCCACAAAAGCTTGCTGAAGCTCATCGAAGGTATTCATAACAAATGGTCCGCGAGCAGCGATAGGTTCGTTTATTGGCTCTCCCTCCAACAGTAAAAGCTCACTTGGTGACTCTCCATTTACTATCATCACCTCCTCACTCCCCTTCAACTCCGCATAATAGCGATTAGGAAGAGGGTGCTGAGCCACCTTCATTCCAGCCCCGTTGTAGTTATAAAGCACCCTATTTAAGGTAGAGGAGAGCGCGGGAAGCGTGAAAACAGCATGTGGCTCCATCTTGATTAGCCAAATACCTACCTTGTTTTTTCGGTTGTAGGCCCAAGAGGCTGGTAAAGGATCGAGCGAACGAATCCCCTTAAACTCACCAGCGATTAGTTTAACTTCGGTCCGCCTATTCTCCATATCGTGCTCCACAACTCTTGGAATATCTTCACTCCAAAACATTTTGTAGTCGGGCTTAGCAAACTTATTCTTTTTGGGGAGGTTTAGCCAGATTTGGAAGAGCTCCATCGGATTTTCTCTCTCATCGTTAAGCAGAGGAAACATCTCAGAGTGCTGTACACCTGCACCAGCCGTCATCCACTGCACATCGCCCTCACCATAGCGCCCTTTAGATCCTTTGGAGTCGAAGTGATCGGCAAAGCCCTCTATCATAACAGTTACGGTCTCAAAACCACGATGAGGGTGAACAGGAAAGCCAGGAACAGTACGTCCGTAGTACATTCTCCAATCGGCCTCTGGGTTAAAATCTTCGCCTAAGCTCTTCTCTCTAGGTATAGCAACAGGAGCCATTTTGCCATCTCCTTTGGGAAACAGATCACGATGATGAAATGCAATAACAAATGGATTCAGCACATGCAGTTGAAACTCCATCGGTGCAATTTGTAATACCGCCATATATCAATATTTTTATCTACTAAAAAACAATCCGAATCCAACGTATGTTCACGTTAAGCCAAATAAGTTTTAGCCAAAGACTTGCGCATTTTCTGCTTCACCTCGTTCAAGGTATATGCAGGAGATTTACTGTGCATTGCTCGGTGACAATTTGGACACAATAGGGTTATTGCCCCTTTTAACTCCTCTAAATTTGTAATCGGTTGAGGAAGTTGCTCACTCACATGAATCTCTATACAGTCTACCCCATACACCTCTAGCGAATTAAAACCACAAGCCTCACAAAAAATCTCTCCCTGATGCTCGCGCTGAAACGCTCTCTTTACCTTCTTCATTAGCACAGGGGTGAGTTGTGAGGGTTTTATTTGCTCTCTCTCGTATAGGGTTCTACAACGTTTCTCTTTGTAATATTGAGCAACCTCCAAAAAGGTTAAACTCTTTAAGTCGAACAGCCAATAGGCTCTTTTTCTATCGATATCTTCAATACCCAACGAGTTGCAATAGCTTGTAAACCGACTATCTAACTCTTTATTTGCCTCCAAAAAGCAGATACCCAAGGTATCTATGGCCGATATGGCTCTTCGAAAATCGGCAGGTTCCGTTTGTAGGTATTTCTCTCTCGTGTTATTTTTATAGCCCACAAAGTTACTAGGAGCAAAATGAAGCTCACCTCCCACCTTATAGGCAATCAGTGTAGTTCCAAATCGAAGCAACGTTTTAGCAAAACGAAAAGAGGAATTATCGGTCGTTCGTCCATTGAGGTACTTCTCAAAAGTCTGAATATTCTTCCGAATATCCTTCAAACTGTCAATTAATCCCAATTCATCTACTCGATTTAAAATTTGTTGCATCTTTTTTTCTAGTTTAGGTAAAAAGATAAGTAAGCATTTTTGGCAGTAAAAAACAAAGAAAAGGGAGAAAATTCTAAGAGTTTACTCCCTTTATCGTTATTTTAGCTGGAAAATCCTACTTTTGTAAATAAACATGCGAGTATGAAGATTTGTGTATTTTGTGGTTCGAACCGAGGAAGAAACCCAGCATTTGTCGATATGGCCCAAAAGTTAGGCAAAGAGATTGCCCTTCGCCGCCAAACCCTCGTTTATGGAGGTGGAAGTATTGGAATTATGGGCGCTATTGCCAATGCTGCACTGGCTGCTAAAGGTGAGGTCATTGGAATAATGCCCAACTTCCTCATTGAGCAAGAGATCTACCATCCTGGTATAACCCAATTAATAAGAGTAGAGACCATGAGCGAACGCAAAACAAAGATGATGAATCTTTGCGATGCTTTCGTGGTTCTTCCTGGTGGTATTGGAAGCTTAGAAGAATTTTTCGAAGTATTCTCTGGGAGTCAGCTATCGCTCCATAATAAACCTATTTTCATCTTCAATATCGACGATTTCTACACCCCTATTTTACAGATGATTCATAATGTGGTGGACGAAGGGTTTGCTCCCGAAGTAGACAAAGGGCTGGTTATTCCAGTACAAACGGTGGAGGAGATGTATGCTGCACTCCCAACCTTTACCCATCGCGTTGGCAAAAAACATGAAAACTTAATTTAACTATGAAGAAGATTATCACCATCAGTCTAGCTGCTCTTATTGCCCTACTCTGTTTTATCTTTAATCCCGATGAAGAGAAGCACCGTGCAAAAGTCACCTCGGTAATCACTGCCGGATTAACTGCTAAAGAGATGAAATCGGAAGAGGAGTCTCCCCTAGTTAGTTTTATGGCCGAAAATGTATTGAGTTACCTTACAAAGGCTGCAGTAAACACCAATGTCTATGCCGATAACTATCTCCTTTTTTCGCTTACAAAGTACGAGGAGAAAGTGATTGGATTGGGCATCTTAAACAATGTTTTTCTTTTCTTCTCCAAAGAGGAGGTCAAACAGAAAATCTTAGAATTTACAGAGGAGCATTTGGATCAAACCCCTCAATTTCAGTAGTCCAACTTAACAAGAACCTCTTCTAAATAACTGCTATTTTAGCTACTAGAAAAAATGCCTCTCTTAAAAGTAAAGTCAAACCTCTTCTTTCAAGAGAATTATAATCAAAACCAATGTGCGTAAAACTTTAACTGGAAAGACCGAGTAAAGCCGATAGGCAATGCGTTATAAACTAATTTTTAGAGTTAAACGAATGAAAAACTATCAGCTGCCACAGAACAGCACCGATATAAAAGGTAGACTCCTCTTTAGCTCCCAAAGGAAGGTATTGGTATCAGGTTGTATAGTGAAGCAAGACAAAACTTTATTTGGGAGAGTTTTTAAGTAGAGTAATACACAACAAAAAAAGTCCAAGCAAACTAGCCTGGACTTTTAGAACTTATTTTTATTTTCTCTCTATTTGTATTGGAAGTGAAAAGAGGTCTCTCGCTTCATTTCATCGCCCGAATAACCTAAGCTCCCGTAGCTGTAATTTGAGAGATCCATCTCGTTACTATTGGAATAGATCACCTTACCTCTCTTATTCTTCACTGTCATCTCCACCTTTCCACGAATCGTATGTGTAGCAATGCAATAAAGATACCCCTTAAACTGTAAGGTTTGTGAGGCGGGTACACCAGTTATTGTTTTACTCCATGGAGTCTCTTCGTTAATCGGAATAAGTTCTCCCTTTCCATCCGAATAGAATCCTTTTAAGATGAATGGCTCCTTGCTGCTAGAAGGTTCCATCTTAATGCTGTAAGTTACATCTACTAGATCCATTTCATCACTCCCATTGCTACTGCATCCTATGCCCAAAAAAGAGAGTGAAAGAAGGGCAAGGAATGTATAAAAAATATTTTTCATTGCTACTTATCGGTTGAAGTTCTAATCTTTTTTGCAAACTCTTTCCAGCCATGTGCCTGTTGGTAAACCTCCTTACAGCCAGCTGGAACCTCTATAAAAGAGACCTTCTCAGGAAAACCGTACCAAGCTACCTCTGCGCGAGTTGCTTGAGGGGGTGTAGTTGGTTTTACGTAAACCTCTTGTACGCCACAATAACCAAAGGCAGAGAAAGTGATGTATTTTACATGAACAGGAATTGTAAGCACTTTAACTTTATCATTCCCTCCCAAAATCGACTGACCAATGGATACTATACTCTTCGGAATTTCAAAAACTTCTAAGTTGGGGCAACGTTCAAAGGCGGAGTGATCCATTTTATTCTCATCCGAAACCTCTTTTGGATCGGCACCATAGGTGGTTACCTTTTGAAGTTGAGAACAGAGGTAGAAAGAGCGTTGATCCATTGCTCCTAAGGTGTTAGGAAGCTCAAGTTGCTTGATGCCACTTTCACGAAATGCCTCCACTCCTATTCGTTCAACTCCTTCGGGAAGAGTTACTTGTTGAAGTAGATTGGTAGCCATAAAAGCCTGAGCACCTATCTTCTTCAAGGGTTGAGGAAGAGAAAGCTTGGTTATTCCTGAAAACCCGAAGGCTCCCTCACCCAACTCTTTCACCTGTGTATTTCCAAGCTCTGCATGAGCCAGCGCTTTGCATCCATAAAATGCATATTGCTGAATCTCTTTCAACTCGTTTGGAAAAGATATAGTTTCCAACTCCGAAAAGATAAAAGCCTCTTCCTCTATCTTTTGTAACCCCTCGGGAAGCGTTACTTTTTTTAGTTTACTCTGACTAAAAACTCCTTTTCCT
>JASLCM010000158.1 GCA_030151845.1 Bacteroides sp. | reverse complement strand
GGCCATCTCATTAAATGAGACGGCCCCACTAGGTTATGTAATTGTTACTTATCGTAAGATCCCTTTGGGATTTGTAAAAAACTTAGGAATACGTGCCAACAACCTTTATCCGGTAGAGTGGAAAATAAGAAGTAGCTACATACCCGATCAACTTTTATTACTATAATTGGTGCTTATAGAGCTTTGCTATCGCTTTTTGATACTCATTTTCTAAGTCGATGTAAGCCGATTCTGCTTGATAAATTGTTGAAATTTCTAAAAAGTAGGCAATGATGCTAATTTCACCTGCATCGAGTGCTTCTTTTAAAAGCGTATAGTTGGAGTTGTCTTTCATTAAGAAGGTGTACTCATTCAATGTCGATAGCAGCTCACTAGCAAGATTATAGGCCTGTTTAAGTTTAATGCTTTCAGTTAGAATAGTGTTACTTGTTGTGTATCTCTGAGCATGTAGAAGTGCCTTTGTTTTAGTTACTTTTTTTCTGTTTTCAAAGATAGGAATAGAGAATCCTACACTAAATCCATTAAAGGGGTTTCCTAGCTCTGTGTTTCTTCTGTACCCCAACTCAAGTTTAGGTAACCAACCCTCTTTCTGTACCCTTAACTCTTGATTTAAGGCTTCTTGTTCAGCCTTCATGGCTTGAATAGCCTGACTCTGTACCAGGGCTTCATTAAGTATGACTTCTAATGGAGTTAACTCTTGTATAGGAGGATAGGTAAAGCTTAATGCAGGAAGTGGTTCGTTACCATTGATGCCCTCTAATTCTTTTATTTTAGTTGCTAACTCGGTTTTGTTTAGTGTATGCTCTGTTTTAATATTTAGTTGTTCAAGCTTAATTTTCTTAATCTCTAAAATATTTGCATCCCCCATCGAAAGGCGTTTTTCATAAGCTTTCTCTACTTGGTTGGCTTGTTCATACCGTTTAGCTAGAAGTTGCTGCTTTTGCTTAAGTTTAATAATGTCAAAATAGAGCTCTTTAGCCTGTAAGAGTAACTCTTGTCTTTTAGTAAGGTAGAGAGCATCTATAGCATCTGATTTAATTCGGTTGTATTTTTTTCTGGATAGATAACGTGTGGGAAAGTCAAACTCTTGGCTAATTCCCATCTCACTAACTGTGTTTTCTGTATTTTTGGAATCCCAAAGATGATCGTAAGAGAACTTTGGATCGGGCAGGGTATTGGTCGATTTTAACTCTAATTTTTGAGCTTCTATTTCATATTTTAAGCGCTGAATCTCATTGTTGTTCTTCTCTATACTTTTAAGTAGTAACTCTTGTCCAAATATAAAGGTGGAAAAAAGAGAAAGTAGAGCTATAAGTAGTATTCGTTGTTTCATATTATTTTTCTTTTCTATGAATTTGGAGATAGATAATAGGTATGATAAACCCATTTAAAAAAGTTGAAGTTAAAAGACCTCCTAAAATAACCTTAGCCATTGGACTTTGTATTTCATTACCAGGCAAATCACCATGAATAGCTAAAGGAACCAATGCTAAGGCAGAAGATAATGCAGTCATTAGAATTGGGTTTAACCGATCCAGTGAACCTTTAATGACACTATCGTAGAGTGTATACCCCTCTTCCTTGCGTAACTGATTATAATGACTAATTAATAACATTCCATTTCTAGTGGCTATTCCAAACAAAGAGATAAATCCAATAATTGCTGGAATACTTAATTCTCTTGTAGTAAAAAGTAGTGCAAAGACACCTCCAATTAGTGCTAGAGGAAGATTAAGCAGAATAGCTCCCGACTCCTTTCCACTTCTAAACTCATTATAGAGTAAAAGAAATATAACAAGAACAGAGAGAAATGATGTTAGTAAAAGGATTCTACTTGCAGCCTGTTCACTTTCAAACTGTCCTCCATAAGTAATGTGATAGCCCTCTGGTAGATCAACCTCTTGATTAATTCTGTCTTGAATGTCGTTAACAACTCCTCTTAAATCTCTCTCATAGACATTTGCAGAGATTACAATCTTTCTTTTTACATTCTCTCGGTTAATGGTATTGGGCCCCATAGATGACTTTATTTCAGCAAGCTGGCCAAGAGCTACTTTCTTTCCATCGTATGTATCTATTAAAAGATCCTGAATGAGACTAATTGTCTCTTTGCTACTCTCTTTCACCTTAACCGTAAGATCAAAGCTTCTTCCTTTTTCATAAACTTGTGAAACAACTTCACCACCAAGGCTAACTCGAATAAACTCGGAAAATTCCGGTAAGCTAATTCCGTATAAGGCTAATAGTTCTCTGCTTGGGGTTATGGTTAGTTGAGGACGTTCGATTTGTTGCTCCACATTGAGATCCACAACACCATCAATATCTGAAACAGCTGCCTTTATTTTATTCCCTATTTGGAACATCTTGTTTAAATTATCTCCAAACAGTTTTATTGCGATATTGGCCTGTGTTCCAGAGAGCATAGCATCAATCCTATGGCTGATGGGCTGTCCAATTTCTATACTAGCTCCATTTATTGTACTTAGCTTCTCTCTCACTTCGGCAATAACTGCTGCTCTCTTTCTGTTTGTTATCTCAAAAGGGGCCTCTATCTCTGATGCATTTACTCCAAGAGCATGCTCATCAAGCTCTGCTCTACCTGTTTTCCTTGCCACTGTTTTAATTTCTGGAATGGTCAATAGTAACTCTTCGGCTCGAAGACCAATTTTATTACTCTCTTCCAAAGAGATTCCAGGTAGTGTACTCACATTAATGGTAAAGGAGCCTTCATTAAATGACGGTAGGAAACTGTTTCCTAATTGAGTAAAAATAATTATAGATACAATGAGCAGTGAAAAGGTTGCTGTTAAAGTAGACTTTCTATGGTTTGTAACCCATATAAGTGCTTTTTTATAGTGTTTCTTAAGCCACCTAACAAGAAAAGTCTCTTTGTTGAGCTTCTTCTCCTGTTGTTTGTTTAAAAGAAAACTACAAAGAACAGGTGTTAAGGTTAGTGCTACAAGTGTCGATGAAAAGAGTGCTGTAATAAAAGCGATACCTAAAGGCATTAACATCCGACCTTCCATTCCACTTAAAAAGAAGAGAGGAACAAAACTAGCTATAATGATTAGTGTTGAATTAAGAATAGGCATTCTAACCTCTTTAGAGGCATTATAGACAACTGTTAACGTATCTTTTTGCTCATTTAAAGGCTTATTCTTGTTTTCTCGCAATCTCCTAAAGACGTTTTCAACGTCGACAATAGCATCATCTACCAAGGAGCCAATAGCAATGGCTAAACCTCCTAAACTCATGGTGTTTATCGTTAACCCCATGTAGTGCATGATAAGAATGGAGGAGAGAAGAGAGATAGGAATGGTAACTAGTGAAATAACAGTTGTACGGACATTGGCCAAGAATAGAAGGAGTATAATCACAACAAAAATACCTCCTTCTATTAAAGCACTCTTCACATTACCGATTGAACTCTCAATGAACTGGCTTTGACGGAATATATCTGTAGAAATCTTAACATCTTGAGGGAGGGTTGTGCTTAACTCCTTTAGGGCTACCTCAAGCTCTTCCGTTAGCTCCAAGGTGCTAGTTGATGGTTGCTTATTAACTGTTAGAAGTATAGCTGGCCTACCTTCTACAGAAGCAGTACCCAACAGTGGAGTCTTTCCACCAATACTAACCTCTGCTATGTCTTCAAGAAAGATAGGGGAGTTACTCTTTATTTTAACAATGGATCTAGCCAATGCTTCTACCTTTGTAGTTGATAAGATTCCACGCACAATATATTCGTTGCCATGCTCATATATAGTTCCTCCGTTAGCGTTAAGGTTCATCTCTTTTGTTGCCGATAAAACTTCGCCAAGTGAGACCTCATAATGTCTCATTTTCTCTGGATTGAGTAGTATTTGATACTCTTTAACATCTCCTCCCAATACAGAAACTTGTGCAACACCTCCTGTAGAAAGAAGTCTAGGTCTTATTACCCAATCGGCTAATGTTCTTAGATCCAGTAGTGATGTGGAGTCTGAAGTTAATCCAACAATTAGCATTTCACCAAGAATGGATGATTGTGGGCCGAGGGTAGGCTTGCCTACATTACTTGGTAAACTTTCACTAACTACAGCTAATTTTTCAGATACAATTTGTCGGGCGAGATAGATGTCGGTATCCCAGTCAAATTCAACCCAAACAATGGAAAATCCAGTAGTAGAAGAGGATCTAACCCGTCTTACACCCGTAGCACCATTAACTGCTGTCTCTACGGGGAAAGTTACAAGTTGTTCTATCTCCTCAGCGGCCATCCCATGAGCTTCTGTCATAACCGCAACAGTTGGTGCATTTAAGTCAGGAAAGACATCAACCTCTGTGTGTAGCGTAGTGTATGCACCTGCAACAACTAGGATGATAGCAATGAAAAGAACAACCAAACGGTTACTTAATGAATATTTAATAATTTTGTTTAGCATAGTACATTCGTTTAGTGTTCATGTGTGTGAGCAGGAATAGCATTTGAAGCTGAGGCCAGTTTAATTTGAAGAGCACCTTCTACAACGATTAAATCACCTGGCTCTATGCCTTTTACAATCTCTACCAGCTCGCCATTATCTATGCCTAGCTGGACTTCTATCTTTTCGTACTCCTCTTTACATACTTTTTTATAAACAAAGAAAAGACCTTGTTCTTCTGTAATGGCACTGTGCGGAAGGGCTAATCTCTCTTTTAAAGGAGAAGATTGAAGAAAGACTTCAACGAAACTACCTGGTACTATATTTGTTTGGTTGTCGAACTCAAAAGTTAGGGGTATCGAATAAGTAGTTTCACTTACAGATTTCCCATAAGAGATAAGTTTACCATTTAGTTGCGCTAGTTGATAGGTTACATTTGTATTGGGTTGTTTAAAATTTGCTGTGGTAATGAGGGACAAATGAGAAGAATAGCGCTCCGAAAGCTGTACTTGTAGATATTGTTTCTTATTCTGTGTTACGGTAGCAAGAACTTGTCCCACTTCTACAAAGTCTCCTTGGTTAATTAAAAGCTCTTTTACGAACCCATTCAGAGGTGAGCCAATAGGAGTTCCCTGATTGGAACTACCTCTTCCTATAGCTTCAAAACTCATTTTAGCCTCTTCATATTGTTGCTTGACGATTAAAAAATCTTTTTGAGAAACAAGCTGTTTTTCAACAAGAGGAAGGACACGTTCGTATTCTTGTTTGGCTAACTCATAAGTGATACGTGCTTTTTCCGCAGCATCTCCACTGTCAATATTTCTTCCTGATATATATAAAAGAGGCTGGCCTTTAGTGACCTTTGTACCTTGTACTAACTGTTTATTCAAAGTTACTATGCCTCTAGTTTTTGCAACAATAGTTTCCTCGTCTCCAAGTGCAGCTAAAATTTTTCCTCCCGTTTTAATTACCTGATGGATTGTTGTGGGATGAACCTCCGAGGTTTTGACGCCTGCCGATTCAGCTTTTTCTGTATGCAGCGTAATAACATCTTCACTGTGTTCATGGCTGTGTCCCTCTTCATTTGAGGTTTCGTGGGTGTGCTTAGCACATGAACTGATAAATAAAAAAAAGATACATATAAGGGTGTAAAATCTTCTCATAAGATAATAATGAATTCACGTAGGGATAGACCGAACGTGTATGAAAAAAATAAAATTTAATAGTCTGTGGAATTAAATAGAGAAGATGTATGGAGGAGCCCGTAAACCAAGAACATTGGATATGTAGGTTTTATCTAGTCGCTCTCTGTAGAAAGAAAATATCTTTTGATTGCTTTTCTTTAAAGAATAGAGACAGGTTAGAAGCAGAGGAACAATAAAAAATAGAGTACCAGAGAAGCTCAAATCAACATTTAAACTCCCTTTTTCTGGCTGAAGAGTCTTAAGTTGTGAAATACACGCGCTAGTACAATCAGCATTATCACTCTGATGAGGTTGCGTGCTTTTATCATTACTATGTTCTGGGTAGAAGTCACCCTTCATACAGATAACACCATCGGCATGGTGGTGATGAGGGATAATAGGAGCAATAACTACTAATAATGAGATTATAAGTAGTAAGTAGTTGATTGTATTTCTATTCTTCCTTTGCATTATCAATTACAAAGATAGATAAAAATAAGAAAAGCTACTCTAAATATGATTTTTTCTATAAAACTTTATTTGAGAGCTATGACTATGAGTAAAAGAGCATTCACAAAAAAGGCTCTCGTACGCGTACGAGAGCCTTTTTAAATGAGTTGTTGTTTTCTTATTTATAGAAGAGCTAGTTCTACAGCTTTCTCTATAGCTGCATCAAGATTATCTAAATCTTTACCGCCAGCTGTAGCAAAGTGAGGTTGTCCACCACCTCCTCCTTGAATAAGTTTTGCTGCCTCTTTTACTATTTTACCTGCATTAAGACTTTTTTCTTCGACTAGATTATCACTTAAGCTGATAGTAAGCATGGGTTTTCCTTTATTGACACTTCCTGCAACAAAAAGAAGATCTTCTCCAACCTCATTCCTTAGTTGAAAAGCAATGTTCTTTACAGCTTCAGCAGACAAAGGAATTCTAGCCTTTATTAGTTTTACTCCATTTTTAACTTCGATACTTCTAAGAAGATGTGCTTTTAGAGACTCTTCTTTCTCTTTCATAAACTCATCAACCTTATCCTTTAACTCCTTATTCTCGTTGATGTGCTTTTGGATTGCAGAAACTAAATCTGGAGCGTTATTGAAAAGTACTTTTAGTTGATTAATCGTATCTTCAATCTGGTAAAGGACCTCCTCTACTTTTTCTCCTGTATATGCCTCTATTCTTCTTACTCCTGCTGCAATTGAACTTTCAGAGATGATTTTAAATATACCTATATTTCCTGTTGAAGCAGCATGAGTTCCTCCACAAAATTCGATAGATTCATCAAATTGAACAACTCGTACCTCTTCACCATATTTCTCACCAAAGAGTGCAATAGCTCCTAGCTCCTTAGCTTCATCAATAGGTATGCTTCGGTACTCCTTTTGAGGTATGTTTGCACGAATAGCTTCATTTACCAACTTTTCAACTTCTCTTATCTCTTCATTAGTCATTTTTTGAAAATGAGAGAAATCAAATCTTAACATCTCAGGAGTAACCAATGAACCTTTTTGCTCCACATGAGTACCTAGTACTTTTCTTAGAGCAGCATCAAGTAAGTGAGTAGCTGTATGATTTGCTGCGTTTTTTGCTCGCCTTTCTTGGTCAACACATGCCATTATTGGAGCATCTAGATGTTTTGGTAGCTCATTAGCTATATGAATAGTTAGGTTGTTCTCATTTTTGGTATCAATGATTTGAATGGTCTCGAACTCATTAACTAAAACACCTGTATCGCCAACTTGTCCACCACTCTCTGCATAGAAAGGGGTCTTGTCTAGAACGATATGAAAGAATGCTTTGTTTTTCTGTTTTACTTGTCTATAACGAAGTATTTCCACTTCATGTTCGGTACAGTCGTAACCAACAAAAGAAGAATTTCCCTCCTTAAGAATAGTCCAGTCTCCAGTCTCCATAGATGCAGCATTTCTTGCTCTATCCTTCTGCTTTTGCATCTCAACATTAAACTCCTCTATATTTGCTGTCATTCCATTCTCGCGTAGGATAAGTTCTGTAAGGTCAAGAGGGAAACCAAATGTGTCATAAAGCGTAAAAGCGTCAACTCCACTTATTACTGATATATTTTGCTTCTTAGCCTCAGTTATCTTTTTATCCAAGAGCTGAATTCCAGTTTCTAAAGTATGTAAGAAGGATTCTTCTTCTTCTTTTATTACTTTTTCAATTAAAGTCTTTTGAGCTTTTAATTCTGGATAAGCGTCTCCCATACTATCAATAAGAACAGGAATTAATTGATAGATAAATGCCGATTTCAGCTCTAAAAAGGTATATCCATATCGTACAGCTCTTCGGAGAATACGTCTAATCACATAACCAGCTTTTGCATTGGAGGGTAACTGACCATCTGTTATAGAGAACGCTATGGTTCTAACATGGTCTGCTATCACACGCATAGCGATATCTGTTTCTTTTGCTTTTCCATAAGAGACATTAGCCGTTTTTCCAATAGCTTGTATCAAAGGTTGGAAAACATCCGTATCATAATTTGACGTTTTTCCTTGTAGTGCCATGCATAGACGTTCAAAGCCCATACCTGTATCGATAACTTTTGCAGGTAGTGGTTCTAAAGAACCATCAGCTTTTCTGTTGTACTGCATGAATACAAGGTTCCAAATTTCAATAACTTGTGGATGATCTTTATTTATAAGGCTCGCACCATCTATCTCTTTTCTTTCTTCATCAGATCGTAAGTCTATATGGATTTCAGAGCAAGGTCCACAAGGGCCAGTATCACCCATTTCCCAGAAATTATCATGAGCATTCCCATTGATAATGTGTGATTTTGGAAGATATTGCTCCCAAATTTGTGCAGCCTCTTCGTCTCTGGACAATCCTTTTTCTTGATCCCCTTCAAAAACAGAAGCATATAGTTTTTTAGGATCTAGTTTTAACACCTCTACAAGGTACTCCCATGCCCATTCTATAGCCTCATTTTTAAAATAATCTCCAAAGGACCAATTGCCCAACATTTCAAACATGGTGTGGTGATAGGTGTCGTGTCCAACCTCTTCTAGGTCATTGTGTTTACCACTAACGCGTAAGCACTTTTGCGAATCTGCTACACGTTTATATTTGGCAGGTTTATTGCCAAGAATAATATCCTTAAACTGGTTCATACCAGCGTTTGTAAACATAAGTGTAGGGTCATCTTTAATAACCATTGGTGCCGAAGGCACAATTTGATGCCCCTTTGATTTGAAGAACTGTTTGAATGATTCTCTAATTTCGTTTGCAGTCAACATATTCTATATATCTATCCTTGAGGTTAATATTCATGAAAAAGATGTGCAAAGATACCTCATTTTTATTACTTTTGCTGCACTAATAAGCGAATTCTTTTTAACATGCGCAAAGTTTATTACATCTATAATCCGCAAACTCAGACCTATGATAGAATCTATCCAACGTTTCGTCAGCGGCTGAGAGGAATCACCCGCAGACTGTTTTATGGAATGGGATTTGGTGTGGCCGGATTCTTAGTGTTTTTTATCATATTTGGCTCACCTTCCGAGAAAGAGTTACGAATAGAAAATAGCCGTCTTTTGGCCCAATATAACGTGTTATCTAGGCAGCTCGATGAATCTTTAGCTGTATTGCAAGATATTCAACAAAGAGATGATAATCTTTATCGGGTAATATTCCAGGCCGATCCAATCTCTCCCGCTATACGAAAAGCGGGGTATGGCGGAACGAATCGTTATGAAGAACTACTGGATATGGCGAATGCTAAACTGGTTATTAACACGACTCAGAAACTTGATATGTTAAACAAGCAGTTGTATATTCAATCTAAATCTTTCGATGATGTTGTTGAATTAAGTAAAAACCATGAACAGATGTTACAGTCAATACCTGCAATTCAACCCATAGCTAATAAAGACCTACGCCAAACAGCATCTGGTTATGGCCGCCGTGTTGATCCAATTTATGGAACGGTTAAATTTCATAGTGGTATGGATTTTTCTGCTCACCCAGGAACGGATGTCTATGCAACTGGTGACGGTAAAGTTGTAAAGATGGGCTGGGAGTCTGGCTATGGAAATACTATAATTATTGACCATGGATTTGGATATAGAACAGTTTATGCACATCTTAGAGACTTCA
>JASLCM010000129.1 GCA_030151845.1 Bacteroides sp. | reverse complement strand
TACAGGTGTACTAATTATTGCCCAAAGATTCTGTCTAGAACTAGTATTTAGTACATACTCTAAATGTATCGTTTCTAAATGCTCCATAGTATCACACTTATTGACTTCGGTTACAAGATAAAGCTATTTTTATATAGATACCCTTTTAATCTTAATTTTTGTTATTAAAATAGATCAAAATGAGTAGTTTTGTGGGATCTAAAAAATAATTTAAAAATTATTCTTGTTTAGTTTTGTGGCATAAATAAAAAGATATATATTTGCACCCGCAAAAGAGATGATAAATGGCGGGATAGCTCAGCTGGTTAGAGCGCATGATTCATAATCATGAGGTCCCGGGTTCAAGTCCCGGTTCCGCTACAACTAATGGACGAACAACTGTTTGTCCATTTTTTATTTATGAAGGATTAAAAAAGAGAGCCAATTGGCTCTCTTTTTTGTACTTAATAAAATAAGAAGAAGTAAAACTCTTAACTATTGGTTTGTTAGTTTTAAGGCAAGTTCAGGTTCATCGGTAGTGATAAAGTCGACACCTTCAAAAATAAAGCCTCTTAAATCACTTTCGCTGTTTACAGTCCACACGTTGACAGTCATTCCTAGATCCTGAGCCTCAGTAATCCAGTTTTTGTTCTGATTTAATACGCTATACCTATAATCGATTCCAGTGAAACCTAGCTTATGTAACTCTTTCGGTGAAACACTACCTCCTAAGAAAGCTACCTTAGCTCCTGGTTGTAGCTCAATAATTTTCTTGCATACATCCATAGTAAAAGCTATATACTCAACTTGATCTGTCATATTCATGGTTTTGACCATCTTAACTACAGCTTCAGCAACTCGATCGTTATTGGTTTTGCCATTTTGTGAGTACCTGTGATTCTTGATTTCTAATATAAGCTTTGTATCGGGTGATTTTTTTCCTTGTTCTAAGTATTCTTCTAGTTTAGGTAATGGCTCTCCATTTGGTAGTCTTAATTCTTTTACTTTACTGTAACTAGATGTTTCTAGTTCTACATCATTGTATGTAGGGTCGTGATTTAAGATAAGGTGATCATCGGTTGTGATCCATACATCAAACTCGGCCCCATAAACTTTGAGCTTCTGGGCTTCAATTAATCCAGCTATGGAGTTTTGAGGGGCACCAGTATTCTTCCACGCACCTCTGTGTGCAATAATTTGGGGCATCTTAGTTGCATCGGCTACGACTTTAAGAGTTGTGAGCCCAAGGTCTACTTCGTACCCCCCTCTTATTAAATACACTCGATAGTTATCCGATTTAATCTCCTTAGAGAGAGTTACAGTAAGCCCCTTGTTTTCTTTTTTTCCTTTTGAAGTAAATTCCTTATTATCTGTAGCAGATTTAAATTTGATTTGATCGCCATCTTTAAAACCCTCTCCAAGGATGGTGTACAAGCCACCTTTTGTTACCCGTTCAGAAGGGGTGAGCACATCTGTTAACTGAGGCTCATTAGGGTCCTCTTTGTAGGATTTAACTTGATCCCAAAGCTTGTTTACTTCTTGTTGGTTAAGTGCCTTATCATAGGCTCTAGCTATAACTATGTTCCCTTTCCAAGCAGCTTGTCCATTATTTCCTGTAGGGTCAGCGCCAATGCCAAACCAGTTAGACCCTTCAGAAGGAAGTTTGAATTCACCTACGGCATTAACTTCAGCCTTTAGCTGGCCATCAATATAAATAGAGGCTTTACCTCTAGTTTTATCCCAAACACCAACAAGATGATAATATTCTCCACGTTTTGGAGTGATTCCACTGTTTGCCCATCGGTAAGTACCTCCAACATGAGGAAGGAAAATCAATCCGCTTTGCTTATCTCTTTTACCAATCATTAGACCTGTACCTCCTGCTTGGTGGGAGCTAAACATTTTAATTTCCTCATTTGGAATAGGTGAGTCTACATCTAACATACAAAGAGCCTCTAGAGTATGTCCGTCGAGAAGGGCATCTTTAAATCTCTTGTTATTCGCATAATCTATTCTGTAATAACCTGCACTAACTGCAGAACCAGGAGTGTGACTGAACTTTGCAATTTGTCTTTTGTATCTATTGTTATAAAGAGTGGTCATCCCTGGTCCTTCAACAGTGACTACTCTGTTTCCCATAGGTGAGATGTCTTTAGCTGTGCCATCTTCTAAAAAAACAAGATCCAGTAAGTCTGCTATAATCTTATCAGTTTGTGGTAGTTGAGTAATGTTGACTTCATCTACCCACAGCCCACAGTTAAATTTAATTTTTGCACTTCTCTCTTTATTGGAGTTATTTTCGCTTGCTGTTAGAACTAGTTTTGAATCTGTTTTCTCCTTTTCTGATAACCAATCAGCTCCATTTAACTCGTACGACCAACTGTCTGTGGAGTTAATACGAATTTCAATATCTCCACCGCTGTTTGGGATATCATCTTCATTAAGAAGTTCCACAAAAAATGATTCTGAACTCATCTGGTCTATTTGGACAGTTGCTGTTTTTTTGCCATTTTGCATAAAATGAAACGTAGCAGTTCTGTTAGAAGAAGTGGAGTTAGGTTCTAGCGAAAGTGTTAACTGACTATCTCCCTTACCTTCCTTAGCGGTTAGGTTTATCCACTCGGGGAATGTTCCACTTGATGAAACTATTGTCCATAAGGCGTTTGCTTGTATTTCATAGGTGATACTTGTAGCTTCTGGACCAACTGTCTTTTTATCAGTAGTAGTTTCTTGTCCATCTGTTAGCAATTTAAAAAAAGGCTCTATATCATCATTGCTACTACAGGAGTAAAATCCTGCAATTAGTAAAAGACAGATAAATGTTAAGAGACGGAATGTGTTTTTCATTTCGATTCTGTTTTATAAATGATTATTATTGAAGTTAAGGTGAATATAGGCTCTATAATTCGCTAAATTAATAAAAACTAATAATAAGTAATCTTTTTATTTGTAATAAATTTAAAAATAGAACTGCGGTTTTTTATTATATTTGATCTGCTTCAATGTATCCATTCATTACAGCATAGATAGTTAGTCCTGAAACTGATCGGATACCTAGTTTATCTACAATGTTCTTTCTATGCGTTATAACAGTGTTTAAGCTTATAGATAGTTTTTTAGCAATCTCCTTATTAATAAGTCCCTTAGTTATTAAAACAAGGACTTCTATTTCTCGAGGGGTTAAATCGACATCGTAACTAGTAGATGAATGTTTTTGTATATGCTCATGGTGGTGCGCAGCATGGTGCAGTTGAAGAAGAGATTTCACTAACTGTTCTTCTGTTTGGTTGATATTAATATATGATAATCCTGAGCTTTGGATAGGCTGACTCTCAGTTGAAAGTAATATAGCTCTTCTTCCCTTTTCTAAAAAGAAGGTATTGTGTTCAATAAAAATGGATGTAGATACAAAGTAATGTGCATACATATCTGGAGTATCATCCATGAAATCTGCAAAATTCAGAAAAGTTCTGATTGTTGCTGCTGGTATAATTTTTTCAAGAATGGATTTTAATCCAATACATGCTAGGGAGTTGTAATCAATAATTGCTATCTCGGGTTGGTAGTTTTTCATCTTATCTTTTTTATCCAAAAAGATGTCTAAAGGCATCTTCTACTTTTTTTACTGGGACTAGGTCGATTTGAAATTTTGTTTTCTGTATACTTTTATAATTATATATAGGAAGAAGAATCTCCTTAAAACCAAGTTTCTCAGCTTCCAAAATTCGCTGTTCTACCCGACTAATGGGCCGGATCTCCCCCGATAATCCAACCTCTCCTGTCATGCAAGAGGCAGAACTAATAGCTGTGTCCATATTGGAGGATAGAATTGCAGAAATAACAGCTAGGTCGATAGCAGGGTCTTTAATAGATATGCCACCTGCTAGGTTTAGGAATACATCTTTCTGCGAGAGTTTAAAGCCAACTCGCTTTTCTAAAACAGCAAGTAGCATATTTAACCTTCGAGAATCAAACCCTGTAGATGATCGTTGTGGTGTGCCATATACTGCAGAGCTTACTAAAGCTTGGCATTCTATAAGGAAGGGACGTACTCCTTCGATTGCTGAGGCTATGGCTATTCCACTCATCCCAGAGTGCTCTTGTGACAAAAGCAACTCTGAGGGGTTTACAACCTCTCTTAATCCATTGTCTTTCATTTCGTAGATGCCTATTTCTGAAGTGCTCCCGAATCGATTTTTTATACTTCGTAAGATACGATACATATAGTGCTGATCACCTTCAAACTGCAATACGGTATCTACAATGTGTTCTAAAACCTTGGGACCAGCTAAGTTTCCCTCCTTATTAATATGTCCAATAAGAATAATAGGAATGTTGGAGGTTTTTGCATACTTTAAAAGGGAAGCAGATATCTCTCGGATTTGAGAAACACTTCCAGGCGATGAATCGATAGATTCAGAGAAAATAGTTTGAATAGAGTCGACTATTATTAAATCGGGTGTTGCATTGTTTAGTTGTGTGTAAATCTTATCTAGGTTTGTTTCACATAAAATGTACAGGTCGCTAGAGCAGATACCCACTCGATTTGCTCGGAGTTTTATTTGTTGCGAACTCTCCTCTCCCGATATATACATAATGGTTTTATCTTTAACTTTAAGAGCTGTCTGTAAAACCAAGGTAGACTTTCCTATACCAGGTTCACCACCAATCAATACAAGAGAACCAGGAACTAACCCTCCTCCTAGTACTCTATTAAGCTCTTGATCGTGCAAAGATATTCGTGGCGTTTGATCGGTATCTATAGCTTGTAATGGAATAGGGGCGCTTACCTCTTTATTGAGGAGTTGTTCTGGTAGTGATATTGATCCAGTGGATTCTTTTGGGGGAACCTTAAACTCTTTAAAGCTGTTCCACTCTCCACAAACGGTACATTTTCCAAGCCATTTGGGAGATTCATAACCACAATTGGAACATAGATATATTATTTTATTTTTACTCATGCTAATTTAAAATGGATTTATATAACAGTAAATAAGGGTACAAAATTAAACTATTCAACCAATCCAATGAACTTTTTAGTAGAACAAATGTTTGATTGGTATTCTTACTAAAACCCTAAAATAGCACTTAAAAGCTATCCATTTAGTAGAAAATACTCTTTTTTATATAAATTTTATTGGAATATTATATAATTGATTATCTTTGTCGGTTGAAGTCGGAAGGTGATTCTGGCTAAGAGAGGGCTTTATAAAGCCAAAACCTAAATGATAAAGTTGAAAGATTGTGAACAAACTGTAGTTTGTATACGTTTACATTTTGAAAACATATGTTATATGAAGTTCATATAATCTAAACTTTAATAGAAACGTAAATAAACGGTTGAGAATAAAATACTTTATTTTAAATTAAACTTAATAGGAAGAAAAATGAAAAAAGTTTTATTGACATTTGTGTTAGCATTGGCATCAGTAGGTGTTTTTGCACAGAACGTAACTGAGAACACAGATAAATACAAAGTAGAAACTAATCGTTTCTGGAGTAACTGGTTCTTTAGTGTAGGTGGTGGTGTGGATATGTACCGTAACCAACATGGAACTAATGGTGATATGTTTAAAAATCGTCTAAACCCAACTATTGATGTGGCTTTAGGTAAATGGTTTACTCCATCATTAGGACTTCGTTTGGCGTATAGCGGTCTTGAAAGAAAGAGCGTAGACGCTAACTTAAACAGAAGAGAGTCTAAATACATGCATTTACATAACGACATCTTATTCAATGTATCAGAAGCTTTCTGGGGACATAGCAATAGGAGAGGTTATTCATTCATTCCATATGCTGGTTTTGGATGGTTGAGAAACTTCAATGGTCATGCAGGTAATACAGACGTGTTTGGTTTTAACGTTGGTTTATTAAACGAATTCCGTTTATCTCCAGCTTTATCTCTAAACTTAGATATTCGTGCAACAACAATGCATGATAGATTTGATGGTGAGCCAAGAACTAATGCTAAAAACTTAAGATCACAAGATCAACTGTACTCAGCAACACTTGGTTTAACTTATAAGTTCAAAAAACGTGGTTGGGATCGTGCGACTGTTATTTCAACAGGTATTTCAGAAGACGAAATGCGTCGTATCCAAAATCAACTTCGTGATGCTCAAGCATACAACAATCAGTTGAAAGAAGAGCTAGAAGCTGCTCGTAACAGAAAACCAGAAGTTGTTGTTAAGAAAGAGGTAGATGTAGCTCCACGCGTAATCTTCTTCCCAATTGGTAAGAGCACTTTAACTAAGCAAGATCGTGTAAATATTGGTTACATGGCACAAGCTATTAAGGCTTCTGACAAGGTTTACACAATTACAGGTTATGCTGATAAAGCAACAGGTAGTGCTTCTTGGAACCAACGTTTAAGCCAAAAACGTGCTGAAGCTGTTCGTGACGTTCTTGTTAACGAGTTCGGAGTTAAAGAATCACAAGTTAAGATTGATGCTAAGGGTGGTGTAGATAATATGTTCTACGATCAAAGAAGCCTAAGTCGTGTAGTTATCATGGAGTAATACTCTATAATAAAAATAGATAAAAAAAGGGTGGCTATAGCCACCCTTTTTTAGTTTACTAAAACTTTACTAGCTGAGTTTGGTTTGTTTAAATCCTTTTGCTAGTAGTAGGTCTTTAACTTCTTGTCTGAAATCTCCTTGAATAAGAATGTCTGAATCTTTAGAGCTTCCACCAACTCCACATTTTGTTTTTAAAAACTTTTCTAAATTTTTTAGATCTTCTTTTTCACCAATAAATCCAGAGATAAGAGTGACAACTTTTCCTTTTCTATTTTTTTTATCCAGTGAGACCTTTAGTCTTTGTTCTTCATTAGGTAGTGTTTCAACGGGCTGGCTGTTGGTTTCTTCGTACTTGAAATCAGGATTTGTAGAGTAAACAATATTTAATCTATCCTTCCAATCATTTTTTTTCATTTTTATAAAAATATTTATGAATAAATAAAATAGCTTTTTGTTAAATTAAAGCCGAATTAATGTTAAGCTTTTAAGCTATTGCTCTTTTCATTCGGAAAAATAATGTAATTTTGCTATATACAAATATACATACAATAAATAATAGATTATGGGTAATCATAAACCGCAGAAAAAAAATTTAAAAGTACCAGAACCAACTTTGAGAAGGCTTCCTTGGTATCTTTCAAATGTGCGGTTGATGAAAAAAAGAGGGGAGCAGTTTGTGTCGTCAACACAAATCTCAAAAGAAATTAGTATTGATGCCTCTCAAATAGCCAAAGATTTGTCTTATGTGAATATATCAGGTAGGACTAGGGTGGGTTATGAAATAGATACATTGATTTCAGTGCTAGAGAATTTTCTAGGTTTTACTAATATTCACAAAGCATATCTCTTTGGTGTTGGTAGCTTAGGTGGTGCACTCTTAAGAGACTCAGGTTTAAGTCATTTTGGATTACAGATTGTTGGAGCTTTTGATGTTAATCCTAAGTTAGTAGGAACATCCATAAATAATATTCCAATCTACCACACTTCTGAGTTTTTTGAGAAGATGAAAGAATCAGATGTGAATATAGGTGTGCTAACTGTTCCAATTGAGATCGCTCAAGAGATATCTGATACAATGATAGAAGGGGGAATTCAAGCCATATGGAACTTTACCCCATTTAGAATCAGAGTTCCTGAAAATATCGTTGTACAAAACACCTCTCTTTATGCACATTTGGCTGTTATGTTTAATCGTTTAGATTTTAATGAGAAAAAAGAATGAAGATATTCTGTATAGGAAAGAACTACCTTCAATCAGAAGAAGTACAAAATACTATCTTAGAAGATAGACCATGTATCCCTACACTCTTTATGAAACCTGATTCTGCGATTCTTAAAAATGGGCACCCTTTTTTTATTCCAGATTTTTCAAAAGAGATAAGTTATGAGGTAGAACTTGTTGTTCGAATAAATAGACTTGGGAAAAACATAGCTCATCGTTTTGCACACCGATACTATAATGAGGTTACATTAGGGGTCTCTTTTACAGCTAAAGATCTACACAAACAGTTGATGGAGAACGGGCAACCTTGGGAATTATCTAAAGGATTTGATAATTCTGCAGCAATTGGTGAGTTTATTTCGTTGGATAAACTGGGTAAAACCTGTGAAAACATCAGTTTCGATCTAACTGTAGATGATGTAGTTCATCGTGCGAATTCAGCAGAAATGGTACACCATATTGATGCTCTAATTGAATTTATAAGCAGATATTATACCTTAAAAATAGGTGACCTGATTTTTACAGGTAGTCCAATTTGCTCATTTCCTGTACAAATAGGACAGAGGTTTATTGGAAAATTGGAAAATGAAGAGGTTTTAAATTTTTACGCAAGATAATATGAATATAAGAGTTGGATTTGGATATGATGTGCATAGACTCGTAAAGGGAAGAGAACTGATTCTTGGTGGCGTAAAAATAGATCACCATGAAGGATTAGATGGACACTCCGATGCAGATGTATTAACGCACGTATTGTGTGATGCACTTTTAGGAGCAGCTTGTTTGCGAGATATAGGCTATCACTTTCCTGATACCGATGAGAGGTACAAAGGAGTTAAGAGTACTTTTTTATTACAGCAAGTAGTGGCTCTGCTAGAAAAAGAGGGATTTGGGATAGGAAATATAGACGCAACAATATGTGCAGAGAGACCTAAATTAAACCCACATATTGAAGAAATCCAGAAAAATCTTGCAAACTGTATGCAAATAGGAACCCAAGATGTTTCTATTAAGGCTACAACTACAGAAAAACTCGGCTTTACTGGGAGAGAGGAAGGAATGTCTGCTTATGCAGTGGTTTTAATCTACAAGAAATAGGGGAACAAAGGAGGTAAGTGAATGAATTCCAATAAGAGAGTTTTAGTAGGAATGAGTGGAGGTATTGATAGTACAGCCACTTGTTTACTTTTACAAGAGCAGGGTTATACAGTTATAGGTGTTACAATGCGTGTTGGAGAAGATGAACTCTTGGAAGCTAGGAGCCTAGCTAATAAGCTGGGGATAGAGCACCATTATGTTGATGTAAGAGATTCTTTCAAAGAAACCATTATTGGAAATTTTATTGCCGAATATAAGCGGGGACGTACACCTAATCCTTGTGTTCTTTGTAACTCCAGATTTAAGTTTAAGATTTTAAAAGAGTGGGCTGATAAACTAGATTGCTTTTGGTTAGCTACAGGGCATTATGCAACCATTACTGTTGTAAATGGTAAATATTATATCCAAAAAGCAACTCACGTTCAAAAAGATCAATCCTACTTTCTATGGCAAACCTCACAAGAGGTATTAAGTCGGACGATCTTTCCTTTGGGAGAGCTTACTAAGGATGAAGTCAGAGACTACTTAGCCTTACATGGCTACAAGGAGAAAGCTAAAGGAGGAGAAAGTATGGAGGTTTGCTTCATTCCTGGAGATTATCGCGACTTTATAAAGGAAAATTCGCCCGAAATAGAGAAAAATATAGGGCCAGGATGGTTTGTAGATAAGAGGGGGGTGAAGTTAGGAAAACACTTAGGCTACCCTTTCTATACCATTGGACAACGTAAAAAACTCGGTATAGCCCTTGGAAAACCTGTTTATGTCACAAAAATCAATAGTGAAAAGAATACAGTGATGCTAGGTGATCGGGAAGATTTAGAAGCCGATTATATGCTCATAGAGGAATATCGTTTTATAGATGAATTAGAGGCCTTTCAAACCAAAGATTTGGAAGTTCGTATACGCTATAGAAGTAAGCCAATTCCCTGTTCTCTAATGAAGAGCTTAAATAATCAATTCTTACTAGTCAAATTTAAAGGTGTCGCTTCAGCCATAACACCCGGGCAATCTGCAGTTTTCTATAGAGAGGATCGTGTAGTGGGGGGTGGTATCATTGCCTATCAAAAAGGGATATACAAACATATAGAAGCAGTAGATAATTTAAATAAATAGGTAAAACGATGCGGAAAATAATGTTATTCTTATTGGCTTGTTTGGTTATGAACGCTATGTATGCCAAAAAAAACAATGCTAAATATAGAATATATTTAACAGATAAAGAGAAAACAACTTATTCATTAGATCGTCCAGAGGAGTTTCTTTCAGAACGGGCTTTAGAAAGAAGGCGTATTCAAGGTTTAGCCTTAGACTCTACTGATCTTCCAGTTTGTGAGGAGTA
>JASLCM010000070.1 GCA_030151845.1 Bacteroides sp. | reverse complement strand
CTTTTCCATTATCCATTCGATCCATAAAGGTAAGTCTACACCCTTTGCTGTAATCTACCTCTTGTTCTTGAACCCATCCGCTTAACTGAGAGAGACGAGTATTAAACTGCTCTTTATACTCCCTATTAATCTGTTCCCTAGTGTATGCAAACTGCTCAAAATTAGTCGACTGTAGAAGTGAATACAACCGTTTCTCCTCTAATTTCGACTCGTTCCATTTGCTTTTTTCCACATAGTCTTTCTTTACCGTATAATCGTATCCTCCTTGAAGTGCAAAGGTATGTACAGGAGTTTCTCCACTGTACAATACTCCTAAACGCCCCTGTTTTCTCCATCGATAGGTAAAAGGGAAAGGGCCTACCAATTTCGGATTCTCTCTGTAAGTGTTGTACGAATAGACTGGCTCGAGCTTGGAAAGTAAGTGGAATTGTCCACCCGCTTCAATATAGGTAGGAGTGGTTGACTCAAAGCCATTTCCAGATAGGGTGGTTAAATGGGTGTTAACCACAAAAAGATTGTTTCGGATATCCTCTAACTCAGTACTGGAGAGTTTTTCTCGCCTCTTTTTATCGTACATAGAGATATTTACTTGAACAGAATCTCTTCCTACAGTGGTGGTATAAGTGGAAGATTGATCTCCACTTGCATCGATCGCTAAAATATTCTTAGCGCCTGGCTCTATAAAAAGATTATTTACTACAACCTCTCCATAGTAGGTACGTAATTTCACATCGTGATACCCCTCGTAAATCGGCAAACTATAGGGTTTAATCTCATCCGATAAAGAGGAGTAGTAGAGCTGATCATCTATATACACCAAGTGTACAGCTTCAACCCTACCGTTACGGAGTACATAGGGCGCAAACTCTGTAGCACCTGTTTCACTTTTAACAAGCGCTCGGTAAACTGGATTGGGATAGAGAAACTTATAGTACTCTATTTCATCTAGCCCAAGCTTGGTTTTCCACCTTGCCATATCCAAGGCAAGCCTATGGTTAAAACGAGGCGTATCCTTTGCCTTTAAGTTATTATTAATAAAGTCTTTGGATTGAATGATGCGATTGGTTTGTGGCAAATAAGGGGTACGAAGATCAAACTTAGAGGTGTAAGCATAGGCTGTAACATCGGCACCAGATACAGGCTTACCTTTCTGATCCGCCACTCGGAGGTCTACCGTTGTCTCCTTGCCCGGATAGACAACCTGTGGGGTTTTCACCTCAATGTTTATCTTTTTATTCTCTACAGGAATGTGATCGAAGATTCGCTCTTCTCTTCCCCCCACTAAGTAGGTCAATTGAAGGGCATAGGGCTCTTTTTCGTTGTAAGGAAGCGTTAACGATACATCTCCTAAGGCTTGCTTTTCGATCCAGTTTTTATTGCGTCTACGAATAGTGTACCAACAAGGAAGTTCTGCTGGATTCTTTATAGTAAGGTGTATCTCTCCCTCTTTGACATAAAATTGATGAGCTAAAATTTCACCAGCATAACTGCCAACAACAAGGGAATCTTTGCTCTTTTGGGTCTCTACAACCACACGTTGAGCAGTCCAAGGCATAGAGAACTCATACGGCAAGCTAACCTCTTGGGTAGATTGAACCACATTCTCCTCTCCATAGCATGTAAGCTTGGCTCTGCTTGGGTGTTGTTTACCTTTGTAGTGCTCCGTAATTTTTAGTTTTCCTTTTTGATGTGCAAAATGAATTCGATAGGGAGTAGCATAATAGGTAAAAGTAGTAGAACTATGCTTCATCTCATTATCGGCTCCTAAGTATCGAGCCTCTACTCGATACGAAGAGGTTATGTTTTGGGGAATCAACTCAACTGGTAGAGGAAGAGTTAGCTGAGCCACATGGTCCATAGCAAACTCCTTTTCCCAAATTAAATCGGGCATAAAAACAAAATTTCCCTCCTCTATTTGGTTGGGGTAACCATAACCTGGCTGAATGCGAACCTGAACCCTACCTCCATAAAGAGGTAGCTCATTTTCATCCTTCACACTTACTTTTAATTGTAGGCTATCTCCTCGTGTCAACTCTTTCTTAGTAAGTGTTGTAGAGAAACGAATACTCCCCAGCTCGTACTCTTCATAGCTGAACCAAGAAAAGATACTTCCTTTCTCATTGGGTTTGAGCTCCACCCTATAACTTCGATCTAAATCGAGTTTTAGTTTTTCGTCCAGTTTAAAATCAGATGCATAAAACCCGTCACGGTAAGGAGCTAGTTTTGTAAGTAATGTATCTAAATCTCCCTCTTTTGTATAACCTGTGAGACGTACTTCCACCTCTTTGTTATACGGTTTACCCTTATGATTCACAAGATATCCCTTAAACCGAACCGTTTCATTGGGTTTGTATTTGGGCTTACTAAAGACTATAAACCCCTCGTAGGGTATAGCCTCTTCTTTGCTCTTAAATAAGCCGGTAAACCACTGCCAGCTATTTTTAAAGAGTGAACCTACTTTTCCAAAAAAGCTGCGGTTGTTTGTATAGTAGTAGGAGTTATCAGACAGTTCTATGTAGTGAAACACACCGTCATTGTTTACCTCTATTAGCTCCTCTTTCTTCGGTTTTGAAATATTATAGGTTTGTGTCTCGCCATTGAATCTAATACGTTTACCCGCTCTACGAACAATAGCATTGGTTATAGGTTCTCCCGATTTCCGATAGAGATACAAACGAAACTCCTCATGAGGTACGACCTGATAAAGGAAATCATCTACCGTATGCCCGGTTATATCTAATTTATTTTCAGTTGCTTGAACGAGCAGGTAGTTTCCTCTCGTCAGATTGGGTAAGGGCTCGCTGGTCTTAACAGAGGAGATGAATTGGTGAAGGACCTACTCTCCAACCTCTTTTTTTTGAAGGTGTATTTTTTGTAAATCTTGATGATTTAGCTTGTATATTAAACGTTCTGTAGATTGCCGCTCACTCTGTATCAGAGGATGCACCTGTGCTGAGGTTATTGATGATAGAGTCAGCACAACCAATAGGGATAATAAATGACGGATAGTAGACATACGCTTCATTTTATTCATACTTTTAAAGTCCTAAAAGGGACTCTATCAAAGATAGTTAAAAACTAAACGCATCAATACCTTCTCCAAAAGATTTCGGGTCTCCTCCCTCAGTTTTATCATTTACTAACAAATGCAACTAAGAAGAGAGGAGATCTATTGATGGAACTCCGTGATAATGACTAAAGAGCTTCTCTCATTTTCAAGTTAGAAGAAAAGTTGGTATTTAAATCAAACCTAAACCATCATGTAAAAGGTATGCAACAATCGAACTAACAGAGATTACCCAAACAACAAAAAGGTCCCACGACCTACAATTCATTACCCTTCCTAGTAAAAGAGCCAAAGCGCTAATACCAATTCCGCCTACAACCCAACCACGAAGACTAGACTCGGGGAATAACAACACTAAAATAATAACTAACACAACCAATAAAATGGTTGCAGCAAACAGCTGCGATTTACTTTTACCTACATCTTTCATGATTTCCCTCTTTTTATCTCTTTAAGATAGAGAGAAAAGCCGATTATTGATCTACTTTTTTTGTTAAATAACCGTATTTAGTTACGCATTAACTCCAGTGAAAGCTTACAGGCACACCAACCTTTAACTCACTGATTCTCATCTTTGTTCGATACCAAGGAGCTTCTTGAATGTAGACTTCAACCTCCTCTTTTCCTGGAATATCCGAAGGGATATAAAGGTCATAGTAACTCTCTCCACTAGAGTTAACTTTACTATCAAAGCGAATTTCAGGATATTCCCGCACTTGGAGGTGATATCGACCTATATTAAGGCGAGTAGGATAACCGTTTCTATATTCATAAACCTCAGAGGAACTCTTTATGAAATAGGGAGCTAAAACTATTTCTCCTCTCTCCGCTATGGTTTTATAGGTTGTTGTTCCACGATAGCTAACTCCATCCATGTAGCGAGCCTCTATCCTAAGCTGTTGCTTATCGTCTTGTTGGGCTTCACTAACCTGTAGTCTGTACTTACCATCGGCATAAACAGTTAGTGAACGTGGAGTAGTTGTAGGTTATACCAAAACCAAAGGCCCTAGTTTTAAGGGAGTTCTAACTCCTCCTTTCTCTACCCAAATCAAACCACGTAAAAGTTGAGGGTTTGTCCCTTCTCTACGGGGTAATACAAGATCGGTTTCTTGATGATAGGGCGACTCCAACCGTATGACCTCTGAGTTGTTACTCATCGTACGGCGAAAATAGATAACATGTTCTCCCGGACTCTTGGCTTTGTACTCATAAAGGTATAGTCCATTCTCTTGCATCTTAACAGAGAGGTTGCTATTTTTTGAATAGCCATGCTCAGGATAGAGGTATTTACTCTCTATCTGAAAAACAATTGGATACAACGATTGGTTTTGGATATCTTCGGCCGGTAAGTTAAAGTGAATTTCCACTTCATCGTCGGCATTAAAACCATGGCTAATCAGATTAGCTTCTAACTTTTTTTTAGGTCCTAGCTCCACCCGAATGGTACGCACCAAATTACCAAATTGTACACGAACCTCTGCCACATGAGTAGTTAGCTTACTTTTATTCCGACTCGTTCTTGCATAAATTTCTCCCCACTGCTCTCCAGTTCTAGGATTTACCTGGTTTTTAAATGAGAAGCTTGTTGGATTTAAAGCCTCTTTTCCTCTCTCTTGCAGTAACTCTATCCGAGGTTCAACTATGGCTGGATTTCGTGAACTAGGGGTATATTTGTAGCTAACCTTCATCTCCTGATCGGTTTCGTGATAAATAAAAGCG
>JASLCM010000046.1 GCA_030151845.1 Bacteroides sp. | reverse complement strand
AGAAACGATTAGCATCTCGAACTTTTAGTTTCTCCTTGTAGGCATCGTAGTTAGCAATATCGTTGAGATCGTGCAGCGGACTCTTTTTAAAAGTAGGAACCATATCGGGAGTAGCATCTTGATAACCACCCTCAAGGAGGTTTCCTTCGGCATCCTTCTTGGTAGCTAGAGGATAACCATAACTTGGACTGTCGTTTGCAATCTCACCAATCTTCCAACGTCTCATATCTACAAAATGTAATCCCTCAAGAATGAGCTCTACCTTTCTTTCACGGCGCACCAGCTGTCTCATTTTCTCTTGATTCCCAATGCGATCGGCAGAAACATTGGGCATTCCGGAGCGATTTCTCACCTGGTTGATGGCATCGTAAACCGATTCATCCAACTCATTGAGCTCAATTTTAGCCTCCGCATAGCTTAAAAGAACCTCCGCATAGCGTAGAATGGGTAAGTTACAAGTTTGCTTACCGATAGCCTCCTCTGTTTCATTGCTAAATTTTTTCCACATATAACCCACACCTGCATTAGCAAAACTGGTCCAGGCAGCAGCACTGTTGATGTCTGCATTGTTTCTCAGTTCCCATTGCCCGGTATCAAAGTTGTAGAATTTAGTTTTAGGATTATAAAGTTCCAGTACAAACTTAATTCTACCCTTATCCGTTCCTGTTGTGTTTCCCTCTACCACATCTTTGTGGAACCAAATGGTGGAGGTGAGACGAGGGTCTCTGTTTTTATTTGGCTCTTTGGGGTTGTATAGGGGCGATTCATCAATGCGTTTTCCATCAATACACTCGTAGGTATCAACAAGTAATTGCAGTGGATGGCGCCCAGTTTGTCCGTAGTTCCTAGAAACCTGTCCAAAACCAGCCATGTGAAATTTAACATTTCCCTGATTGGTATACATCAATTCAAAGAGAATCTCATTTCTAACATCGGCTTTAGCCTGTCCGGTAAGGTTGAATAGGTCGTCGAAGTTTTGAGCAAGCTTACGATTCCCGATAACCTCTTTAGCCGATTCTGCAGCTATTTTAAAGTACTCTTTCCCTTTTCCACCATAGTCTAAACTTCCACCAAGTAGAGCAGCTCTAGCTCGTAGTCCAAGAGCAACCGCTTTATCCACTCTTCCACGCTCTTTGGCGATCCAGTCCAACTCTTTCGCAGCCTCCTCCAACTCTTGAAGAATAAAGTTTAACACCTCCACCTTATCTTTTCGCTCATCGGTATATTGAGAAACCTCTACTGGAGCAGTAAAGAGAGGTATATCTCCGTAGGCTGCAACCAACATGTAGTAGCTATAGGCACGAAGAACACGAGCTTCTGCCAGGTAGGTAAATGCTTTACCATCGTTTTTTAAGTGCTCAAGAAAAGGCTCTGCACCGCTAATTACCGCATTGGCCCTAGCTATAATTCGGTAATATTGCGACCAATAGTCTTTTACCATATTATTGTCTGGCGTTAATGCACCTCCAGCCCCAATGGTGTTATTTTCCATACGCTCTGCTGCGAGTGGAGTCCAGTGATCCAGCACAATGTGTGTGGGTAAATTGTAGTTCATATTGGCGTTTAAGATCGAGTAAACACCCGTAACCCCTTTATGAACAGCAGCCTCCGATTTGTAAAACCCTGTGGAGGAGTAGAAGCTAGGCTCTCTATCCAAGAAATCGCTACAGTTCCAAAAGAGAACCGATAAGCTCATGATCAATAGGTAATTTATTATTCGTTTCATAGTATACAATTTAAAAATCAATGTTAACACCAACCGTGAATAGCTTCATGAGTGGATAGAAAGAACCACCCGAAACAGAAACCTCAGGGTCAAATCCTTTATACGCATTGGTTAAAGTGAAGAGGTTTTGTCCGCTAACGTAGACTCTTGCCCGCTCTAAACCTGCTTTCTTTGTGAATTCCTTGGGTAAGGTGTATCCTAAAACAATGTTCTTAAGACGTAAGAAGCTACCCTTTTTCATCCAGAAGTCTGAGTGAATATTGTTTGGGTTGTTGTTGCTACCGTCAATAAGCAGAATAGGATATTTCGCATTTCTGTTCTCTTCGGTCCATGTGTCGAGTTGATGCTCAAAAATGGAACGTCCCACAAGGAAAGGTCTAGCTCCATACCCATAATAGAAGATATCTTTTTTACCCACTCCTTGGAAAAAGAGCGAAAGATCAATCCCTTTCCACTCTCCAGTAAAGTTCAAACTGTACTCATAGCGTGGGGCAGGATCACCATAAATAACTCGGTCTGAAGAGTTCACCACCTTATCGGGCTCTCCCTCTGGACCGCTTACATCCTTGTATTTAATATATCCCGGAGTAATACTCTCCCTGTTTCCATATACTGGCGATTGGTCAATCTCCTCTTGCGATTGGAAGAAACCATCCGATAGGTATCCATACCATGAGTTGATGGGGTGACCTTCACGAATAATGCTTCCGTTCCCCTCGTTGATATACTCTTTCCCTTGTAAATCGGTCACCTTATTTTTTACATCCGATAGGTTGGCCGTGATCGAGTAAGAGAAATCTTGGATTTTATCTTGCCAACTGGCTGTAAATTCCCAACCTCTGTTCTCCATTTTACCTACATTTTGCCATCCCGCATT
>JASLCM010000029.1 GCA_030151845.1 Bacteroides sp. | reverse complement strand
CTTACTTTCCTCGTTGGTGTTTGGGGAATGAACTTTAAAATTATGCCAGAACTTGATTGGCAGTATGGTTACCTAGTAGCTTGGCTTGTTATGATTGTTATTGGGCTTCTTGTTTATCTTTACTTCAAAAGAAAAAAGTGGTATTAAATAAAAAGACTCTAATTACTTAGAGTCTTTTAAAGAGGTACCTGGCAGATTCGAACTGCCGTCGACGGTTTTGCAGACCGCTACCTAGCCACTCGGTCAAGGTACCTTATTTCCTGTTTGCGATTGCAAAGGTAGCACATTTTTTTAATATTCCAAGCACTGTTCCTTTTTTTATTCGCTTTCTTTCTCTTCTTTTCTTAACGAACACTTCGCAGAGCAGTTGGCACAAGGATTTTCATTGTTCCTAGCTCGCTTAAAAAACAGATAAAACTTACGGGCTACCCAAATAAAAGAGATAGCTACAACTATTAAAACTATTATTTCCTGCAAATCCATCATACAAACAAACTACCTATTTGATAAACTAAAAATGCCATAGTCCAGGCCAATGTGGTTGTATATAGCACAGTAAAAAGAGCCCACTTCCAACCACCAGCTTCTTGCTTAATTACAACTATAGTTGCAACACATGGAAAATAGATAAGTACAAATAACATATAGCCAAATGCAACTAAAGGAGTCATGGGCAGACGTTCGCCTAAACTCAAGTTTGTAGCTTCAGCATCATTAGCATATAGAACTCCTAGTGTACTTACGACTAACTCTTTTGCACCAGATCCTGCTAATAAGCCTACTCCCATCTTCCAATCAAATCCAAGAGGCTCTATCACTGGCTCTATCACTTTTCCTATTCTCCCAATGTAAGAGTTTTCTTGTTGCTCTGTAGATGTAGCATAGTCTCCTTTAGGAAAAGCACCAAGGAACCAAACTAGAATAGACGCAATAAGAATTACTCCTCCCATTTTTTTTAAATATTGGGCTCCTTTCTCCCAAGTATGCCTCCCTATTGCTTTCATTGTGGGCATTCTATAAGGTGGTAACTCCATAACAAATGGAACATCTTCTCCCTTAACTAAAAACTTACTAAATAGCTTGGCTAAAACAACAGCCAAAGTAATCCCAATAATATATATTAGAAACAGCATAAATCCGGGATTATTGGGAAAAAACGTCCCAATTAAAAGCAAATAGATCGGTAAGCGTGCACTACATGACATAAGAGGGTTTACTAAAATTGTCACCAATCTATTTTTCCGATTCTCTATTGTGCGCGTAGCCATGATTGCTGGAACATTACAGCCAAACCCCATAATTAAAGGTATAAAAGATTTTCCATGAAGTCCCATTTTATGCATCACTTTATCCATGATAAAGGCTGCTCTTGCCATATAACCAGAATCCTCCATAAGAGATATAAAGAAGTATAGAATCAAAATATTAGGAAGGAAAACAATAACCCCTCCCACACCATTTATTATTCCATCTACTAACATATCTTTTAAGATACCATCACTCATTTGAGCTTTAATAAACTCACCAAGCTGCTCCACACCCCATTCTATAGCCATCATGGGATACTCTCCTAAAACAAAAGTCCCCATAAACATGATATACATAAACAAAAGAAAAATAGGAAAACCCCATAAACGATGTGTTACTATAGAGTCTATCAGTTTTGTTGTTTTACGATCATCCAGCTGATTGTCTATAAATGTTTGACGCAAGGCTCCACTAATAAATGCATATTTGGCGTCGGTTATAGCCGACTCACTGTCTTCATTTAAAGATTGAGCTATCTTACGTACAGCTAGGTTTCTAGCTTTAATTATTTCATCTTTATTGGGCAGATCAAATAGTAAACTCTCAACTTCTGCATCATTTTCGAGCAGCTTTATCGCTAAAAATCGAGTAGAATATTTGTGTCGAATTTCATCATTTTTCAAAATAGGAGTTCGTACTAACTCTACACACTCTTCTAACTTAGGACCATGATTTACATGGATGTGTCTTAATACTCGCTCTGGGGTATCATGTGTGTGGGTATAGTCTGCAATATGAGTTGTATGTTTTCCGGTATCAACATGCTGTTTGTGCCACTCCAATAAAGCTTTAGCTGTATCTTGATCAACATTACCCTTTTCGTCTAAATAGTCTGCTCCTTCATAAATATTAATTATAACATGGAGTAATGTATCTATCCCTACTCCTTTTTTACAGACAGTAGGAATCATTGGAACCCCAAATAGCTTCCCTAACATGACATGATCTAATGTATTTCCACTTTTCTCAAGTTCGTCGTACATATTTAATGCAATAACCATTCTCATATCCATGTCGATTAACTGAGTGGTTAAATAAAGGTTCCGTTCTAGATTAGAAGCATCTACAACATTTATAACGACATCTGGTGTCTCCTCTATTAAGTGTTTACGAACGTATTTTTCCTCGGGAGAGTAAGCTGAAAGTGAATAAGTTCCAGGTAAATCTACCATCCTAAAACGGTATCCTTCAAAGTCGAAGTACCCCTCCTTAGCATCAACAGTTACGCCACTATAGTTTCCTACGTGTTCATGAAGTCCAGATGCAATATTAAATAAAGAGGTTTTTCCACAGTTTGGATTACCAACTAAAGCAACATTAATTTCTCTTCTTTTCCCTAAAGCTACTTTTTTAAGCTTATCGCAACATCTCTCCTCTGTACCTGCCAATGGAGCAAGTTTATCACAAGCACAATCACAACTTTCCTTTGCCTGTTCTCTAGCCTCTTCCAAGCTAATAACCTCTATCATCTGAGCCTCTCGTCTTCTCAAAGAGATTTCATAGCCCATTATTTTATATTTGATAGGATCTCGTAGGGGTGCATCCAATAAAACTTCTACCATTTTACCTTTTACAAATCCCATTTCGACTATTCGTTTTCGGAATCCGCCATGTCCATAAACCTTAACGATTATCCCTTTCTGGCCAGATTTTAACTCAGATAGACGCATACAACTCTAACTTTATTTATAACTTTGAACGCAAAGATAATTTATCTAGCGTTAAGCAGCAATTTATTTAGAATGTTTTTAAATAAGAACTTTATTCATAAA
>JASLCM010000025.1 GCA_030151845.1 Bacteroides sp. | reverse complement strand
TCACTATTGTGTAATAGGTAATTGCATCATCTACAGTTTTAAGACCTCCTGCAGGTTTAAAACCTATTTTTATTCCTGTTAAGTCGTAGTACTCTTTTATCGTTTGACACATAATATATGCAGCTTCAGGTGTAGCTGCTGGTTCCTCTTTTCCTGTCGAGGTCTTTATGAAATCAGCTCCAGAGTAGATGGCTAGTATGCTAGCTCGTTTAATGTTCTCTGCAGATTGTAATAGACCCGTTTCTAGAATAACCTTTAACGTATTTTCTCTACAAACATCTTTTAGTTCTTGAATTTCTTCACATAATGTTTCATAATCTCTGTTCAGTAGTTTACCAACCGATAGTACAATGTCAATCTCTTCTGCTCCATCTTGTATAGCCAAGCTAGTTTCTGCTATTTTAATCTCAATAAATGTTTGAGAAGAGGGGAAGCCACCTGAAACACAAGCCACTTTAACCTGTTCGGCCTCTAGTGTATTTTTGGCAAGGCTTGCAAAATTAGGATAGACACATATGGCAGCTACATTGCTTAATTCAGGAAATTCGTTTTCAAACTTATTTACTTTTTCAATTAAATTGAGAATCTCCTCTTCATTATCTGTAGATTTTAGTGAGGTTAAATCTACACAGTTTAGAAGTCGTTTTCTGACCTCCAATGTGTCATTCTCTTTTTTATTAGTTAAAATATTTAACAGATCAGATTTTATCTCTTCACTGCTTAGCTTGTTGAATTGAAACTTGTTAAATGCTTCTTGGTATATACTTTCTTTATTCGTTGGCATAATCTCTTAATTTTGGGTTGTTTATATGTCTTTCTTTATCTCTTTTACTTTTCTTTTCAAGATTTTGAAGGAAGCTTTTCTCGAGATCTACTCCATTTTGGTTTGCGATACAGAGTAAGACCCATAAAATATCAGTAACCTCTTCGTCTATGTTGTCTTTTTCCCCCTCTTTAAAGGACTGCTCACCATATTTTCTGGCCATCACACGAGCCAACTCGCCAACCTCCTCTGTTAGGATGGTCATATTGGTTAGTTGATTAAAATACCTAACACCATACTTTTTTATCCATTGGTCTACAGCTTCTTGTGCCTCTTTAATGTGCATTATTCTTTGTTTTTAGAGTCTATACAAATGGTTACAGGACCATCATTTTTCAATTCAATGAGCATGTCTGCTCCAAAAATCCCAGTTTCTACCTTTTTGGACAGTAGGTAGGAGAGTGTCTCTATAAACTTCTCATACATAGGAATAGCTGTTTCTGGTTTTGCAGCTCTTATGTATGAGGGCCTATTTCCCTTCTTTGTCGATGCATGTAAGGTAAACTGACTTACTAAGAGAATTTCTCCTTGAATATCCTTTACTGAATAGTTCATGACCCCATTTTCGTCATCAAATATTCTCAAATTTACAATTTTTTTTGTAAGCCAATCAATGTCTTCTTGATTATCTTCTTCTTCAATACCTAGTAATATTAACAGGCCTTGATCTATTTTTCCTTTTAGTTCGTCATCAATACTTACACTGGCTTCTTTAACTCTTTGAATTACTATTCTCATGTTTTAACTCTTTAATAATTAATTCTCCTTTTGCTGGTCCAATAAGCTCTATAATCTCCTTGTTTGAGGCTTCTCTTATTCGTTTAATGCTTTTGAAGTGGGTCAGGAGTAGCTGCTTTGTTTTAGGACCAATCCCTTTTATATTATCAAGCTCTGATGCTATCTGCTTTTTGCTTCTTATGTCTCTATGAAAGGATATTGCATAACGGTGAACTTCATCTTGTATTTGTTCTAACAAGTGAAAAAGTGGGGTGCCTTGTTTTAAACCTATTGTCAACGGGGGAGAACCATACAACAATTCTGATGTTTTATGTTTATCATCTTTGGCCAACCCTGCTATTGGAATTTGTAAATTTAATGAGTCTAGAACCTCTTTAACAGAGCTCATCTGTCCTTTTCCTCCATCGGTAATAATGAGATCGGGTAAAGACTCCTTACTCTCCATCATTCTATGATAACGCCTGTATACTACCTCCCTCATTGAGGCATAGTCGTCTGGCCCATCAACACTTTTAATGTGGTATTTTCTATACTCCTTTTTAGATGGTCGGCCTTGTCTAAATACGATACATCCAGCCACTGGAGCACTTCCTTGTATGTTGGAGTTGTCAAAACATTCAATATGCATTGGGGGAGTCTCTAGCTTTAGCATTTCTTGAATCTCTTTGAGTAGCTTAACTCGTCTCTGTTCTGGATTTAATCTTTCGGCTTGTTTTAACCGATCGGCTTTGTACTGCTGTACATTAAGTAAAGAGAGGTCTAGGAGTTTTCTTTTTTCGCCTCTTTGAGGAACCGTTTGTTTAACCTCTTTTAGCTCTATATCAAGCTCGAAGGGTAAAATTATCTCCTTAGCCTTGCTGTTGTGTCTTCTTCTCATCTCTATAACACCTAAGGTTAATAGCTCCTCCTGAGTCTCATTTAATTTCTTTTTATACTCAAAAGTAAATGCTTTATTAATAGCACCACTACTAATGTGTAGGTAGTTTATGTATGACGATTTTGACCCATTATCTACAATACTAAAGACATCTATATTGTCTATTGTGTTGCTAACAACCTCAGATTTTGCTCTGAAATTTTCTATCAACTCTAATTTATCCTTTACCGCCTGTGCCTCTTCAAATCTCAGCTCTTTGGCTAGGAGGAGCATCTTCTCTTTTAATCGAGAGACTATCTCTTGTGTTCTTCCTTTTAATATTTGCTCAACCTCATCAATATTTTCATTATAATCCTCTAGTGATTGTTCCCCTATGCAGGGTCCCATGCATCTGTCTATGTGGTATTGTAGGCAGACTTTA